>NZ_CP006681.1:0-300000 GCF_000565175.1 Spiroplasma culicicola AES-1
ATGACAAATTCAACTTTGTGAAAAAAAATTAAAGAATGATTAATTTCAACCGATTTAATTGAACCTAACGTTTATGAAGATTATATTAAAAATGCTTCATTAGAATCATTATCTGAAGATCACCTTGCAATAGTTGCTTCTTCAGACTTATCTAAGTGATATTTACAAAACATTTTAAAAAACATTGAAGATCAAGCATCATTATTATTAGAAAGAGATATTCAAATTTCTTCTTTTACAACTGATGAATATAAAAAAGAAAAAAAATATCAAGATGTACTTAAAAAGAAAAAAAATGTTGTTAAAAATGAATTTTCATTCGATACATTTGTTTCTGGATCAAGTAATATTAATGCTTACAACGCATCAAAAGTTATTGTTCAATCTCCTGGAATAAAATGAAATCCATTGTTTATTCATGGAGATTCTGGATTAGGAAAAACACACCTTTTAAAAGCTATAATAAATGAAATTGATTTAAACTATTCTGATCTAAAAATTAGATATTATACTTCTTCTGATTTTAGAAAAGAAATTATTGACTCATTAAAAGATGGTTTTTCAGAAATAGAAAATACAAAAAGTGATATTTTAAAATTAGATATTTTATTAATTGATGACATTCAATTTTTGGCAAATAGTGGAAAAACAAACGAAATATTTTTTAACTTATTTAATTCACTTGTCGAAAATAATAAACAAATTGTAATTACATCCGATAAAGCTCCAGAATTATTAAATGGTTTTGACATACGTCTAGTTTCAAGATTTAATCAAGGTTTGAATGTTAAAATCAACGCATTAGACTTAGAAACTGCTATAAATATTGTTGATTTTAAAGCAAAACAACTTAATTTAACATTATCAAATGATGCAAAAAAATACATTGCATCATATTTTGGAACTGATGTTCGAAAAATTGTTGGTATTATTAATAAAATTGAATTTGCTTTAATTCAAGATAAATCAAATATTGATAAAATAATTGAACTTGATGATATAAATGGTTTTTTAGAAGAATATTCTTATGCTCCTGGAGGAGAAGTAAACATTCAAAAAATAAAAAATGTAGTTTCACAAAATTATGGTGTAACTGTTAAATCACTTGATGCAAAATTAAGAACTGGAAACGTTGTGAAAGCTCGTCATGTTGCAATGTATTTATCAATGAAAATTTTGAAAAAAAACTACAGTGAAATTGGTGTTGTATTTGGTGGAAGAGACCATACAACAGTAATGCATGGAGTTAAAAAAATAGAAGAAGAAATCTCAAAAGATAAAATATTTAAGAAAACACTTGATAAAATTAAAAAAGAAATAGGGTCATAGGTATGTTAATTATTTCTTATAAATGATATTATTAATTAGGAAATAAACAATTACTTTCCCTATTATTCTTAGTTATCCACAAATTAACGACATAATAATAATAAATAATTAAATAAATATAATATTGAGGTGATCTTGTGTATTTTAAAATAAACAGAAATTTTTTTATTGAAGAAATTAATAAATGTAGTAGAATTATCGACTATAAAATTTTAAGTCCTATTCTTACAGGAGTTTTTATAGAAGTAACTACTGATAAAATTTCTTTAATTTCTACAAATACAGTTGTTTCAATAAAAAGTGAAGTTTTTTTAGGAGAACATGATTTAGTTATTAGTGAAACTGGATCAGTTTTAATTAAAGCTAAATACTTCTTAGAAATTTTAAGAAGAATGGATGATGAGATTATTTCAGTTTCAAAAGTTGAAGATAATGTAGTTTCTTTAGCTGGAGATAAATCAGAATTTGTATTAAATGTTTTAGACGATGTTGAATATCCTATTATTGCTTTTAGAGAAAAAGGAAGTTCAATTATGGTTGATACACAAGAATTAAAAAAATCATTAAACCAAACAATTATTTCAGTTAATGAATATAATCAAAAAATTGTTCTAAGTGGTTTAAATTTTAGTGTGGAAAATGAGACATTTTATGTAACAGGAACTGATGGATATCGTGTATCAAGAAAAAAAATATTTTTACCTTACTCTGTAGAAGAAAAATTTGAAGCAAATATACCTTATAAAAGTGTTTTAGAAATTACTAAAATTTTAAGTGAAAAAAATGAAACAAAAATAAATATTCAAGATAATTTTATTTGTTTTAAAGTTAATAATACTTTTATTCAATCAACATTATTAGAAGGACAATTCCCAAATGTAAGTATGGTATTTCCAACTGATTTTAATACAACAATTTATACTGAAAATAGAAAAATTGTTAAATTAATTTCTAGAGCTGATATTCCAAGTGAAGAAACAACATCAACTGTTGTTAATTTAATATTGAATGGAGAAAGTATCTTTGTAAAATCAAATATTCAACAAATAGGAAGTTTTGAAGAAGAATTTAAAGATTTTGAAATTAGAGGATTAGATGAACAAAATATTTATTTTAATTCTAAATTTATTTTAGAATCATTAAAAAGTTTTGAAACAAAGACAATTGAAATTAATTTAATTGACGCAAAAAAACCAATTGTAATTTCTTCAAATGAAGATCAAAGTTTAAGTCAAATAATATTACCAATGTTTTCAAATTAGTAATCTTTAAAAATAGCAAGTAGGTAAAATTATGGAAAAAAAATATGGGGCTAGTCAAATTCAAGTTCTTGAAGGTTTAGAAGCTGTAAGAAAAAGACCAGGAATGTATATTGGAAATACAAACAAAAATGGTTTACATCATATG
Source organism: Spiroplasma culicicola AES-1 (assembly GCF_000565175.1). NCBI lineage: Bacteria > Bacillati > Mycoplasmatota > Mollicutes > Entomoplasmatales > Spiroplasmataceae > Spiroplasma > Spiroplasma culicicola. The sequence goes on from NZ_CP006681.1 coordinate 2,737, forward strand.
ATATGAGAAATTTTAGACAATGCTGTTGATGAATCATTAGCAGGTTTTTGTGATGAAATTACAATTATTATGACAGAAGAAAATGAAATTATTATTAAAGATAATGGAAGAGGAATTCCAGTTGATCTTCATCCTAAAACAAATAAAAGTACATTAGAAACTATTTTTACTGTTTTACATGCAGGAGGAAAATTTGATGAATCTACATATAAAATTTCTGGGGGACTTCATGGAGTTGGTGCTTCTGTAGTTAATGCTTTGTCATTATATGTAGAAGCAATTATTTCAAGAGACAATGTTTTATATCATCAAAAATTTTATGATGGAGGAACTAAAGCAACTGAATTAAAAGAAATTGGAATTTCAGATTCTACTGGTTCAATAATTAAATTTAAACCAGATCCTGAAATTTTTAAAGAAACAATTGAATTTGATTTTAAAGTTGTTCAAACTAAAATTAAACAACTTGCATTTTTAAATAAGGGATTAAAAATTGAATTATATGATCAAAAAAATGATAAATTTTTATCTTATAGATTTGATGATGGAATAAAAGATTATATTAAAGAAATTAATAGTGGTAAAGAAAAAATTAATGAAGAAATTTTTTATATAAATGATACATATGAAAAAATTGAAGTTGAAGTTTCAGTTCAATATAATGATACTTATGACGAAAATATTTTTTCTTTCTGTAATAATATTTTTACAAGTGAAGGTGGATCTCATGAAGATGGATTTAAAACTTCAATTTTAAGATCATTAAATACATATACAAATGAATTAAAAAATTTTAAAGGTAATAAATTTGTTTTTGAAGATATTAAAGAAGGAATGTGTGCAGTTATTTCAATTAAACACGTTGATCCTTTATATGAAGGTCAAACAAAAGCAAAATTATCAAATCCAGATGCAAAAGATGCAGTTAATAATATTGTATTTGAATCATTTAAAGAATTTTTATTAAAGAATCCAAATGATGCAAAAAAAATAATTGATAAAATTTTAATTTCACAAAAAGCAAGAAAAGCAGCTCAAAGAGCAAGAGAAGATACAAGACGTAAATCTGCAATTGATAATTTTTCTTTACCTGGTAAATTAGCAGATTGTGAATCTAAAGATGCAAATGAATCTGAATTATATTTAGTCGAAGGAGATTCAGCTGGGGGAAGTGCCAAAACTGGTAGAAATAGAAAAACTCAAGCTATTCTTTCTTTAAAGGGAAAAGTTTTAAATGTTGAAAAAGTAAAACAATCTAAAGTTTTTGAAAACAATGAGATTCAATCAATAATTGCTGCAATTGGATCTGGGGTTAAAAATGATTTCAATATTGCAAAAATTAGATATAAAAAAATAATCATAATGACTGATGCTGATGTTGATGGTGCACATATTAGAGTTTTATTATTAACTTTCTTTTATAGATATATGAAGGAATTAATTTTAAATGGAAATATTTATATTGCTCAACCACCATTATATAAAATTGATGCTGGAAAAAATAAAGTTGACTATGCATATTCAGATCAAGAATTAGAAAAATTAAAAAATGAAAAATATAAAGATACAAAATATATAATTCAAAGATATAAAGGTCTTGGAGAAATGGATCCAATTCAATTGTGAGAAACAACAATGGATCCAACAAGAAGAACAATGTTGCAAATTAAAGTTGAAGATGCATTTATGGCAAATGAAGTATTTTCTAGCTTAATGGGTGAAAGTGCTGAATTAAGAAGAAACTTTATTACTGAAAATGCTCAATTTGTTGAGAATATTGATATTTAATTATGAAAAAAAAAAAAAAAAGTGAGGTGTACAAAATGTCTGATAATTTAGGTCTAGGAAAGATTCTTGAAATAGATATTAAAAATGAAGTTGAAAAAGATTTTTTAGAATATTCAATGAGTGTTATTGTTAGTCGTGCACTTCCAGATTTAAGAGATGGTTTAAAACCAGTTCACAGAAGAATTATTTATGCAATGAATGATTTAAAAATTACTTCAGATACTCCACACAAAAAATCTGCGCGTATTGTTGGTGAAGTAATTGGTAAGTATCATCCACATGGTGATTCATCAGTTTATGAAGCAATGGTTAGAATGTCACAAGATTTTTCATATCGTTATCCACTAGTTGAAGGACATGGTAACTTTGGATCAATTGATGGTGATGGAGCTGCTGCTATGAGATATACTGAAGCAAGATTGTCAAAAATTTCAAATATGCTATTAAAAGATATTGATATGGATACTGTTCCATATGTTGATAATTATGATGCTTCTGAACAAGAACCAAGATATTTAACTGGATATTTTCCAAATTTATTAGTAAATGGTGCAACAGGAATTGCTGTTGGTATGGCAACAAATATTCCACCACACAATTTACGTGAGGTAATTTCTGCAATAATTGCATATATTGATAATAATGAAATTACAATTGATCAAATTTTGGAATATATTAAAGGTCCTGACTTTCCAACAGGAGCATTAATGACAAATGGAAGAAGCATGATTGAAGGTTATAGAACCGGAAAAGGAAATCTTACAATCAGAGCAAAAATTGATATTGAAGATGTTAATAAAAAACAAAGAATAGTTATTAGTGAAATTCCGTATCAAACAAACAAAATTAGAATTGTTGAAAAAATTGCAGAGCTTTATAAAAATAAAATTATTACAGGAATTTCTGATATTCGTGATGAATCAAACTATGAAGGAATTAGAATTGTTTTAGATTTAACAACAAATGCAAATGCTCAATTAATAATTAAACGTTTGTATAAATATACAAGCTTACAAACAAATTTTGCAATTAACATGTTGTCATTAAATAATGGAATTCCAGTTGTTTTAAATATTAAAGAAATAATTCGTCTTTATGTAAAACATCAAATTGAAATGATTTTGAAAAGATCATTATTTGAAAAAAATAAATTAAATGCTAAGTTACATATTTTAAATGCAATTAGAAAAACTTTAGATCATATTGATGAAGTTATTAAAATTATTCGTGAATCTAAAACTACAGAAATTGCACATCAAAAATTAAATGAAACTTTTGGATTCGATGAAAAACAATCTAAAGCAATTTTAGATATGAGATTGCAAAGATTGGTTGGTCTTGAAAGAGAAAAAATTGAACAAGATATTTCAAATATTGAAATTAGAATTGCAGAACTTGAAAAAATTATTAATTCAAGAGAAGAACAAAATATTGTTTTAAAAGATCAATTGACAAGTATTTTTGAAAAATTTGGAGATGACAGAAGAACAAAAATCATTCAAGAAGAACAAACACAAATTGATGAAGAAGAATTAATTCAAGACACTCAAATGATTTTAACTCTGACTGAAAATGGATATATTAGAAGATTAACTCCAGAGGAATTTAAAACTCAAAAACGTGGTGGAAAAGGAATTATTATTAATTCATATCCAGAAGATAATATTGTAATTTCAAAAATGGGAAAAACAAAAGATGATATTTTATTTTTTTCAAATGAAGGTAAAGTTTATAAAATTAAAGGTTATAACATTACTCAATTTACAAGAACATCAAGAGGTTTACCAATTATTAATTTTATAGGAATTAATTCTTCTGAAGAAATTACTTCAGTTCTTCCTATTAAAAATAAAAATAAAAAATTCAAATACCTTGTCTTTATTACAATGAATGGTGTTGTTAAAAAAGTTGAGATTAATGAATTTGATAGAATTAACAATTATGGAAAAATTGCAATTCACCTTGATAAAGGTGATAAGTTAGTTTCAGTTGTTCCTTCATCAGGAGATAATCATATTTTAATTGCTTCTAATAAAGGAAAAATTATTAAAGTACATGAAAATGAATTTAGAGCAATGTCAAGATCATCTCGTGGTGTTAAAGGTATGACTTTAGATAAAGATGATAAAGTTATGACAGCTGTAAGCGATTATGGGAATGATAGTATTGCAACAATTTCAGAATATGGAATTATGAAAAAAACACTTATAAGTGAATACAATACTTTTGGTCGTGGAGCTAAAGGTGTTGTTGGTATGAAACTAAATGACAAGACTGGTAAGTTTAAATCTATGCTTGCAATCCGTGATTCTGATGAAATTTTAATGATTTCATCTCAAGGGAAAGTAATTAAAATTCAGGTTAAAGATATCAATTTACAATCAAGAAATTCAACTGGTGTAATTGGATTCAACTTAGAACAAGACGAATATATTACAGCAACAGCACTTGAATTTAATAAAGGAGAATAAGTATGTTAGATATAAATAGAATTGAAAGTGATTTTGATTTTGTTTGTGAACAATTGAATAAACGTCAAAAAGATTTTACAAATGATCTTAAAATAGTTTTAGATTTGAATAATAAAAGAAAAGAATTAATAAAAGAAGTTGAAGAGTTAAAAGCACAAAAAAATAAAATTTCAAAAGAAATTGGAATTTTAGCAAGAGAAAATAAAACTGATGAAATTGAAAAAATAAAAACTGAAGTTACAAATACTGGAAATAAAATTGATTCATTAGATGAACAATTAAAAAATATAGTTGAACAATTAAATTCTAAATTAGCAGAAATACCAAATGTTCCAAATGAAAATATGCCAGTTGGTAAAGATGATCAAGACAATCCAGAAATTAGAAGATGAGAAGAACCAGGATTAAAGAAATCTGATTTAGCTCACTGAGATATTGGACAAAAATTAAATTTAGTTAATTTTGAATTAGGAGCAAAAATTTCAGGTTCTAGATTTCTAGTTTATGAAAATAATGGTTCAAAAATGATTAGGGCTATTGCAGATATTTTATTAAATAAACATAAATCAAATGGTTACAAAGAAATGTGATTGCCATTATTAGTTAATAGTGAAAATATGTATGGTACTGGTCAACTCCCAAAATTTGAAGAAGATGCTTATAAAGTGGATGACCAATATTTAATTCCTACATCTGAAGTTCCATTAACAAATGTTGTTAGAAATGAAATTTTGGATCATAAACAACTGCCAATGTATTTAACTGCTTTTACTCAATGTTTTAGAAGAGAAGCTGGAAGTGCAGGTAGAGACACAAAAGGAATGATTAGATTACATCAATTTAATAAAGTTGAAATGGTAAAAATAGTTCATCCAAATAATTCTTATCAAGAACTTGAAAGCATGGTAAACGATGCAGAAGAATGTTTAAAAATGTTTGAAGTTCCATATAGAGTTGTTGAATTATGTACTGGAGATGTTGGTTTTTCATCACAAAAAACATATGATTTGGAAGTTTGATTTCCAGAACAAAATAAGTTTAGAGAAATATCATCTTGTTCAAATTGTGGAGATTTCCAAGCAAGAAGAATGCAAGCAAGATTTAAAAATGAAGAAGGTAAAATTGAATATTTACATACATTAAATGGATCAGGATTAGCAATTGATAGATTATTTGCAGCAATGATTGAAAACCATTTTGATGGTGAAAAATTATATTTACCAAAAGTATTAAGACCTTACTTTGATAATCAAGAATATTTAAAATAAAATGTTTCACGTGAAACATTTTTTATTTATATGTGAAATTGTTTCACGTGAAACATTTTGAACATAATTAATAGGTTAATAAAATATAACAAAATGTTTTAAAACTATGATAATATAAATATGTCATTGTAAGGGTGACGTTCGAACCTGGTCAGGACCGGAAGGTAGCAGCCATAAGAATCTAGTGCCTTGTACAGTGACTTTTTTTATTTTGGAGTGATTTTGATATGAATGAAAGTATTTTTAATAGATTAAAAACTGAAGTTATAAAATGTCAAAAAACACAGGATGTTCCTGTAGCTGCAATTCTTTTAAAAGAAGAAAAAATAGTTGCATCAGGAAGAAATATTCGTGAAGGAAAAAAAGATATATCTGGTCATGCTGAAATAAAAGTTATAAATAAGATCTTTAAAAAACAAAAAAATAAGAATTTAAGTGAATATCAAATGGTGGTGACATTAAAACCTTGCATTATGTGTATTGGTGCAATTGAGCAAGTTAATATAAAAAATGTTTATTATTATTTAGAAAACGAAAAATGTAATTATAATAAGATTGATACAAAAATTAATTTTATAAAAATTGAAAATAATGGCGAGTTTTTTAAAACTGAGATTCAACAATTTTTTAAGAGATTAAGATAAAAATAATCGAGGGAAAATTATGGAAAATAATAAATCATTATACAGAGAATATAGACCAAAAAATTTAGATGATGTTGCTGGTCATGAGGGAATGAAAGATATTTTAATTTCACAAATCAGAAGTGGACATTATAATCATGCAATGCTTTTTTCTGGCCAAAGAGGTACAGGTAAAACTTCTATTGCAAAAATTTTAGCTAAAGTTATTAATTGTGAAAATGTACAAGATTATAATCCATGTAATGAATGTACAAATTGTAAAGAATTTAATTCTAATTCACATCCAGATGTATTTGAAATGGATGCTGCGTCAAATAATGGGGTTGATGAAATTAGAAATATTAAAGCTAATGTTGCTACTTTGCCTGCATTGGGTAAATATAAAGTATATATAATTGATGAAGTTCATATGTTAACAAATTCAGCTTTTAATGCTCTATTAAAAACTTTAGAAGAACCACCAAAACATATTATTTTTATTTTAGCAACAACTGAATTTTCAAAAATTCCTCAAACAATTATTTCAAGATGTCAGACATATAATTTTAGAAAAATTAATAAATCATCTTTACAAAATAGAATTTTAAAAATTGTAACAGATAAAAATAAGTCCATTTCACAAGAAGCACTTGAAGAAATATTTTTACTATCTGAAGGTTCATTAAGAGATGCATTAAATTATGTTGAACAAACAATGCTAGTAGCAAAAAGTGAAATCACAATTGACGATCTTAAAAAAGTATTTTATATTTCAACTAAGGAAGATAAATTAAATATTATTAAAAATGTTTTTAGAAATAATCCAAAAGAAATAATTGAATATTTTGAAAGTTCTAATAATCAAGGAATAGATTTTCAAAATACAACAGTTGGAATTTTAAATGTTTTAAAAGAAATAATTGAATATAAAATGACAACTGAAACTCAATTTTTAAATATTTTAGATCAAAATGATTTACATGAATTTGATCAAATTAGTTTAAATGATTTGTTTACTTTAGCAAATAATATTTCTGATGCATATTCAAATTCAAAAAATGATTCTTCAAGTTATCAATATATTTTAATTAATATATTAAAAACAATTACTGAAATAACTACACCTATAAGTGTTTTTAAAGAAAATGAATTAGTTCAAAAAAATGAACCAAAAATTTTTAAAGAAACAATTGAAGAACAAAAAACAGTTGAAGAAGTTAAAATAGTTGAAGAAGTTGAAATACAAAAAGAAATTTTGATTGCTAAAGAAGAATTAAATATTGAAAATCAAGAAATAAAAACTGAACCAGTTATTAAAAATGATGAAGAAAATATAAATTCAAAAATCTGAAATATTATGGAATCTGAAAATGATGAAGAGAAATTTTTAAAATTACAAATGTTAATGATGGTTGATGAATTAAAAGAAAATTCTAAGTCGGTTGAATTTTCAGATGATCAAATTTTGAATGCTTTGATTAATGTTGAAAAAGAAACTAGAAAAAATTATGAAAGTATATTTTTAGAAATAATTTCAAGTAATCAAGATAATCTTGAACATTTAAAATCTGTAATATGTTTTTATAATATAAAAATAACAGCTGCAAATTTTGAATCGCTAATAATGATTGCAGAGGATCGTGGACTAGCAAATTGAATAAATCAAAAATTAAAAAATACAGAATTTAGAAGTTTTGTTTTTAATAAATTACAAAAAGAAATTGCAATATTTTGTATAGATAAAAAGAGATGAGCACATATTAAAGAAGAATATATGTTTAGAAAAAATTCAAATACACTTAGTTTAAATTACCAAAATATTAATATTGATGAATTTTATAATCAAATTGAAACTAATGAAACCAGTAATGAATATTTAAAAAGAGCTAGAGAAATTTTAAATATTAATATTAAGGTGGTTGATTAAAATGAATGAAATTTTGGAATTGATTAAACAACTTGATGGTGTTGGAAATAAAGCTGCAAAAAAAATCTTTTTTGAATTATTAACAAGTTCACAAAAAAGAGAAACATTTCAAAAGGTCATTGATACTATTTCAAAGGATTTTAAAATTTGTGAAAGATGTTATTTTTATAAAAAGAATAATCTTTGTGCTTTTTGTGATGATAAAACAAGAGAACAAAATTTAATTTGTGTAGTTTCGTATTTGAGTGACGCACAAAAGATTCTTGATAATAATTTTAAAGGATTAGTTCATGTTTTAAATGGTGAACTAAATTTTAATAAAAACATTAAACCAGAAAACTTAAAAATAGATAAATTATTTGATAGAATTAATAAAGAAATTGAAGTACTGTTGGCTCTAAATTTAACATTTGAGGGTGAAGTCACAGCTGGGTATTTAGCTAGTGAATTGAAAAATAGAGTAAAAAAAGTTTCTAGAATTGCAAGGGGTATTCCATTAGGAGGAGTCATTGATTATATTGATGATGAAACTTTATTGGACGCAATTCAAAATAGAAAATCATTAAAAAAGAAAGAGCAGGAATAAAAGTATGTTATTTATATCATTAGAAGGTGTTGACGGATCTGGGAAAACAACCATTTCAAAAATGTTAAAAGACTCATTAGTCCAAAAAGGGTATGACGTTTTACTAACAAGAGAACCAGGTGGAGAACCTTTAGCTGAATCAATTAGAAAAATCATTTTGGACACAAAAAGTGCTCCAACTCCTTGAACAGAAACATTATTATATGTTGCTGCAAGAAAACAACATTTAGATACAATAATAATTCCAGCTTTAAAAAAAGGAACAATTGTTATTTGTGATAGATTCATGGATTCAACTTCTGCATATCAAGGTTATGGAAGAAATATTGGTATTACAGATGTTGATGAATTGCAAAATATTGTATTAGGAATGACAAAACCAGATTTAACAATCTTTTTTGATATAACACCAAAAGAAGCTCAAATTAGATTAATGAATAGAAAAAGAAGTGCGGATAGACTTGAAAAAGAAGATTTAAAATTTCATGAAGCAGTTTATGAAGGTTACCAAATGTTAATTTCTGAAAACACAGAAAGAATTAAAGTAATTGATTCAAGAAAACCAATCAATGAAGTTTTACAACAAGTTGACTTTTTAGTTGAAAACGCAATTAACGAAAGAATGAAAATGCGCAATGAATAAACAAGAAATATTTAGAACAGTAAGAGAATTAATTTTAAGCAATAATCTATATCATTCAATGATAATTTCTTCAACAGACCAAGAACAATTAAATCTTGTAGTTGATGATGTAGTAAGAATTATTTTATGTGAAAATAATTCAATTGAATTTGATGGATGTATTTGATGTAAAAAAATGAATTCTAAGAATGCTCTAAATATTTTTTTTATTGGTGATGGAATTAATAAAATTAAAAAAGAATCGATAAAAGAATTAATTTTAACTTTTTCACTTTCAAATGTTGAAGATAGTGACAAAAAAATTTACATAATTAGAAATGCAGAAAATTTAGGAGATTCAGCTTCAAATGCACTTTTAAAATTTCTTGAAGAACCACCAAAAAATGTTTTTGCCATTTTGCAAACAAATGATCAAAATCAAATTATTAAAACAATTAAATCAAGGTGTAAATTTTTAAATTTAGAAAGTATTAAAACAAATGAAGTTAGAGATAATGATTTAATTAGATTAATAAATTTGAAAACTAAAAATGATATTTTGTTATATGCAAATGATTTTAAAAAACTTGAAAAAGATGAGCAAATTAAAATTTTAGAGGAAACTTATTCACAGATTATTATTAATCAATATATAAATTTAGCTGAAAAATTTATAAATACAATTCAAGAAATTAAAAATTCATCATATACTGCATTAGCTATTGATAATTTATTTATAAATATTTATGAGGTGTTTTAATGAAAATTTTAAATGAAATTGTTGGCATTAAGAATAAAAAAATATATCAAGATACAGAAATGTTTAATTTTTGTTTGGATTCTATTCTTCTTGCTAAGTTTTATGTTCCAAAAAAATATGAAAAAAATGTTTGTGATTTTGGAACAAATAATGCAATTATTCCTATAATTATTTCTGAACGTTTTTCAAATGATGTAAAAATATTTGGAATTGAAATTCAAGAACAAGCTGTGCAATCTGCAATTGAAAATATTGAAATGAATCAGTTAAGTAAAACTATAACAATTATTAATCAAGATATTAAAGAATATATCAAAGATAAAAATAATTTTTTTGATGTAATTTATTCAAATCCTCCGTATTTCAAAATTAATGAAGGATCTAAATTAAATAAAAAATCAGAACATCTGATTGCTGCACGACATGAAAAATTTATTACACTTGAAGAAATAATTTATAGTGCAAAGGTTGGTTTAAAAAATGGTGGAAAGTTTTTATTAGTACATTTAGCAGAAAGAATTGATGAGATAATTTTTCTTCTTAGAAAACACAATTTTACAGTTAAAAAAATACAATTTGTACATTTTAAAAAAAATAAAAAAGCTGAGAGAGTATTAATTGAAGCTGTTAATGATGGAAATGATGGTGCAGAAATAATAATGCCATTAATTATTCATGAAGATAATGGTGAATATACTTTAGAAGCTAAACAAATATTGGGTGATTAAATGAAAATATGTAATCAAAAAAAATATATAGCTGGTTTATCTGGTGGAACAGATAGCATTTTTATGTTATCTAAATTAGTTGCTAAAGTTAAACCAAACAAGATAATTGCATGTCATGTTAATTATAATTATCGAAGTGATTCAAGTATTGATCAAAAAATTTGTGAAGAGTTTTGTAAAAAAAATAATATAAAGTTAGAAATTTTAAATGTAACACAAAATTATAAAGAGTTAAGACAGAATTTTGAATCATGAGCACGTAAAATAAGATATGATTTTTTTGTTGAAAATTTGAATAAATATGAATTTGATAAAATTTTAATTGCCCATAATATGAATGATGATATTGAAACATTTATAATGCAAAAACAAAAACAAACTATTGTGCAATATTGAGGAATTGAAAAAAAGACCTTTTATAAAGACGCAATGATTTATCGTCCAATTATTGAATATAAGCGTTCACAAATTTTAGAATACTTAAATGAAAATGAAATAGTCTATGCAAATGACTCAACTAATTTAGATTTAAAGTATACAAGAAATAAAATTAGAGATAGTTTAGATGAAAATAATTTTGAAAAGATATCAGAAGAAAAAAAAGTTTTAAATCAAAAATTAAAAAGAACAATAAATACAGTTTTAAAATTAGTTGAAAATATTAAAGATAAACAGTTAGATTTAAAAAGTTTAAGACATGATCAGTTATATGATCAAATATTAATTTTTAAATTTTTAGAAACTAATGGTTTTGGTAATTTATTTTATGGTAGAAAAAAAGCTACAATTAAAGAGATTATTAAAGAATTGTATTCAAATAAATCTTTTATAAAAATAGAAATTAATAATTTAATTCTTTTAAAAGATAGAAATATTTTAAAAATTATTGATAAATCTGATTTATGTATCATTAACAAACCAATTGTTGAACTTTCAAAAGAAGAAATTGACTATTTTAATTGCAAGGAAGAAATCTCAAAATATAATAAAACAAATATTTGAGTGACAAATGATTGAGAAAGAACTTTTAAATTTTTAAAAGTTAATAATAAACCTTTAAATAAAGTATTAACAAAACAAAAAAAGTCATATTTTAGTAGATGATTTGACTTGGTTATATATAATGAAAGTGATAAAAATATATTAAATATCAATATATAAATGATAAAATTATAGCGATATTTTAGAAAACGGTGAAAAAAATGAAAAATAAAAAGACCATATGACTATGATTATTATTCGTAGCGGTTTTAATTATAATAGGTATTGTAATTTATCAATTTTCAGCAGGAACAGTTGAAACTTGATCAGTAAAACAATTTCAGGAAAATGTAGGAGTTGTTCAAACTGCAACAGCTCAAAAAACTTCTAATGGATCATATATTATTCAAGGTATATATAATTCAGGAGACAAAATGTTGAAATTTGTTGTATATGCTAGTAATGATGAAGAATATGGTAAACTTACTAATGCATTTGAAGGAATGCAGTTTATTATTCAACAATCATCGATTTGATTAACACTACTTTCTAGTTTCTTACCAATGATTATTTTAATCGGATTCTATATTTGAATGTTTTCAAGCATGTCAAAAGGTGGAATGGGTGGAGGAATGTTTGGGCCAAGCAAACAAAGACCACGTGAAACTAAATCAGATGTTAAATTCAAAGATGTAGCAGGAATTAATGAAGAGAAACAAGAATTAGTAGAATTAGTAGACTACTTAAAAAATCCAAATAAATATGCTCAAATGGGAGCAAGAATACCAAAAGGTGTTATGATGGAAGGTCCTCCTGGGACAGGAAAAACTTTATTAGCAAAAGCAGTTGCTGGAGAAGCTGGCGTTGCGTTCTTCTCAATGGCGGGATCTGAGTTCGAAGAAATGTTTGTTGGACTTGGAGCAAGTAGAGTTAGAGATTTATTCACTGATGCTAAAAAATCTGCACCATGTATTATTTTTATTGATGAAATTGATGCTGTTGGTAGAAAACGTAACTCATCAATGGGATCTGGAACAACTGAACAGACATTAAACCAGTTATTGGTTGAAATGGATGGATTTGGAACTAACTCAGGAGTTATAGTTATGGCTGCAACTAACAGAGTTGACGTATTAGATCCTGCTCTGTTAAGACCAGGAAGATTTGATAGAACAATTCAAATTTCACTTCCAGATATTAGAGAAAGAGAAGCAATCTTAAAATTACATGCAAGAAACAAAACAGTTTCACCAGAAATTGATTGAAAACGTATTGCAGAAAGAACTCCAGGTTTCTCTGGAGCACAATTGGAAAACGTATTAAATGAAGCTGCAATTTTAGTTGTTAGAGATAAAAGAAAAATGATTACAATTTTAGATATCGATGAAGCTATTGATAGAGTTGTAGGGGGTCCTGCTAAAAAATCTCGTGCAATGACTTTACAAGATAAACAAGTTGTTTCATATCACGAAGCTGGTCATGCTTTAATTGGATTAAAATTAAAATCAGCTTCTAAAGTACAAAAAGTTACAATTATTCCTCGTGGAAATGCTGGGGGTTATACAATTATGACTCCAAAAGATGAATCTAACTTCTCATCAAAAGAAGATCTATTTGCATCAATTGCTGGATATCTTGGAGGAAGAGCTGCAGAAGAAATTATGTTTGGAAAAGACCATGTTACAACTGGAGCACATGATGACTTAGATAAAGCAACAAACATTGCAAGAAGAATGGTTACCCAATTTGGGATGTCTAAATTAGGATTAACAAAATACTTAACAATGGCAGAAGAATCATATGGACAAACTAAAGGAGTTTATTCAGATGAAATTGCATTTAAAATTGATACAGAAATAAATGATATTCTTGATGATTGTTATAAAATTTCAATCAAAACAATTAATGAAAATAAAGATCTTCTTGAATTAATTGCAGAATCATTAAGAGTTCTTGAAACTATTACTGCAGAACAAATTGATTACATTGAGAAAAATAATAAATTACCAAATGAAGTTATTTTTGAAAAAGAACGTAAAGAAAAAGAAGATAAGAAAAAAGAATCTGGAGAAATTTTAGAATTCGAACCAGAAGACTAATAAATGAGGCACAACAATTAAGAGATTGTTGTGTTTTTATTTGAGAAAAATAAGTATAATTAGATAAGTTAAAACAAGGGGGACAACTTTTTATGGATATGGAAATTAGAGCTATTAGTGATAGTAAAAGTGTCAAAATGGCAATCATAGATATAAGTGAATCACTAAATGAAATTATTAAATTACAAAAAACAAATCCATTAACAACTGTGGCTTTAGGAAGAACAATTCTTGCAAATGGTCTTTTAAGTTTAAGTATTAAAGATGGTAGCAAAATGACTACAAATATTAGTGGTATGGGACTTGGAGGAAGCATTATTGCTGAATTTCAAAATAATGCAGTAAGAGGATATATTGAAAATCCAAACTTCAAAATAGAAGAAATTGATGAAGCAGAAGGAAGCGCTTTATCTCAAGTAGTTGGTAAAAATGGATATTTACAAGTTTCAAGAGATAATGGAACTAAAGAGCCTTATACATCAAGAGTTGAATTAATTTCTGGAGAAATTAACATGGACTTTATGTATTATTTACAACAATCAGATCAAGTTAATTCTTTAATAACTACAACTGTTGAATTAGAAGATAATGGTGAAATTAAAAAAGCTTGTGGAATCATTATTCAGTTATTACCAGGATACAAAGAAGAAGATATTGACTTTATTGAAGAAAAAATTGGTTCATTAGAGCATTTAAAATCAACATTAGTAAGTAGTACAAATTATGAATCTTTATTAAAAGACATTTGTGATGATGCAAAGATTTTAGGAGTAAATGAATTACGATTTGAATGTACTTGTACAGAAGAAAAAGTAATGGATTCAATTAAAATGTTAGGCCAAGAAGAAATTCAAAAAGCTTATAGTGATGGTGAAGTGGTTGAAGTAATTTGTGACTTTTGTAAAAAACAATACAACATTAAACCTGAGCAACTAAAAACTCTTTTAAACTAAAAGTGTGCTATAATTTTTTTGACGTTATTTTTATTTCCATGAAAGGAAGACTTTAAATGGAAGATATCAAAAAGCCAGAAGTTCAAGAAGTTGAAGCTAAAGAAGCAAAAATTAAAGAACCTAAGGCACCAAAAGAGAAAAAAAATAAAATAGTTGAAGTAGTAAAAGAAAGAGAATTTTTAGAAATTGACTTTCCACATCCAAGTGAAGAAGGAGTTAAAGGTTTCAAACAAAGAAATAAATCTTTAAAACAACTAACTTCAAAACATTCTAAAGGTATTTTAGAGGGTGACATTATTACTACAACAAATAATAAACCAGATATTAATAAGTATGTTATTGAACTATTTGGTGTTAAAAAATGATATGTTACTGGAGATGTTTTAACTCCAGTATTAAAAGGAATTGATCTTAAAATTGAAAAAGGTAAATTTATTGTTATATTAGGACCATCAGGTTCAGGTAAAACTACTTTACTTAATGCAATTTCAGGGTTAGATAAAGTTAATGAAGGTGACGTTTTTGTTTTAGGAAGCAACCTAACTTTATTAAAAGATTCACATTTAACAAAATTTAGAAGAGATAATGTTGGGTTTATTTTCCAACAATATAATTTACTTTCAAACTTAACTGCAAGAGAAAATGCAGAAGTTGGAGAAAACTTAAGTAAATCAAAAGAAGATGCTATGAGTATTGAAGATATTTTCAAAACAATTGGTATGGAAGAACAAATGAATAAATATCCTCACCAAATGTCAGGGGGACAACAACAAAGGGTTTCAATCGCTAGAGCTTTAGCAAAAAACCCAGAAATTCTATTTGGAGATGAACCAACTGGAGCGCTTGATGAAGAAATGGGTAGAAAAGTTCTTGAAATTTTAGTTGATGTAAAACAGAAATACAATACAACTGTAATTGTTGTTACTCACAACCCTAATATTTCAGAAATTGGAGATACAGTTATTCATGTAAGAAATGGTTTAATTGATGAAATTAAACATAATGCTAAACCAAAAAAACCATCAGAAATTGATTGATCATAGTATTAATATTATTATCTTGTTTAATATCATTAAACAAGATTTTTTTATTTACATTAAAATTTAATATCTGAAATTTTATCAATTTGAAATTTAGCTTTATCTTGGATTGATTTGTTTTCAGGATGACAAACAATATATGAATGTTCATAAAAATCTTTAAACATTGTTAAATCATTAAAATCATCTCCAGCTACTAATAAATCATTGCCACTAATATTAAAATTTTCTTTCATCCAATGAATTGCGTTAGCCTTTGAAATACCTTTTTTGATAATTTCTGGGTAAAAAATATCACCAATTTGGGCTTGAGAATAATCCATGTTTAATTCAGCAATAGAATTTTGAACCTCACTTCAAAGTTCTTTGGACATGAAAAATTTAAAATTAATAATTTCTTCATTAATAATTTCTTTAAATTCTCTATCTTCATTATAAGGAATCATCATTTGTTCAAATAATTGACTATGTCCAACATTATCAATAATACATTTTTCAATTTTAGGAGTTGTAACAAACATCACATTAAAATCTGGGCGATTTGTAAAAGGTTTTAGTTTATTTAAAATTAAAACCTTTTTGTTTTCTTCAATTGAATAAGAAAAAAGAATCTTTTCATCACTTGAGTGAATAGTTGAACCTGTACTTGAAATAAAAAAATCAGGTGTAAAATTATATAAATCCTTTAAAGGTTTTTTAATTCTTAAAAAAGAACGCCCACTAATCAAAACTATTTTATTACCTTTTGATTGAAATTCATTAATCCATTTTAAATCATATTCATTGATATCCTTATCATCTTTCTTTAATGGATTTTTTAAAGTACCATCATAATCAGTAAATAATCATTTCATAAATATAATCTCCTATCACTAATATATTAAGACTTATATTTAATAAAGTACTTTTTAGAAGTGAAAGTAGAAATAAAATATAGTAAGTTATCATAGTATTAATAAAAAATATTGGTTTTTGTTTTCAATACTATAAAAAAACTATATAATTTAGTTATGTTTGAAAAAAGGTAGGAGAAAAACAATATGCCAGTTTTTAGTTTTAGAGGAGTATCTGAAAAAAGGATACAAGAATATTTTAAAAAAATAGGAGAATTAGCACAACTTATCAATGCAGAAGTTGAGCAATTTGTTTTTTGAAATGAACCAGTTACATTAATTGGAAATGGTTATGAAAAAGACGCAATTTTAATTACAATCGATTGATTAGGAAGACCATTAAAGCAAGATGCTGTAACTAAGCACATTCAAGAATTTTTTGGATCTGACTCAAAAAATATCTATGTTAAATTTACAGAAGTTAACAGTTTCTTATACTTAAATGGGGAAGTTATAGGTTAATAATGAAAATTAAAAATGTAGAAATTAAAGGTAAAGTATTTTTAGGTCCTATGGCAGGTACTACAAATGCAGCCTTTAGAATTATTTGTAAGGAAAAAGGGGCATCTCTAGTTTATGCAGAGATGGTAAGTACTGAAGGTCTTGTCCATAACAATCAAAAGACAAAGACAATGATCGAAGTTTCAGAACTTGAGCACCCAATTACCTTACAAATTTTTGGTTTTGATGTAAATTCATTTGTTGAAGGAGCCAAAATCGTTGAACAATTTTCTGAATGTGACATTATAGATATTAATATGGGTTGTCCAGCACCAAAAGTGGCTTTAAGAAGTCAAGCGGGTGCGAATTTATTAAAGTATCCAGAAAGAGTTGGAGAAGTAATTAAAGCTGTTGTTGAAAATACATCAAAACCAGTTACTGTTAAAATGAGAATTGGTTGAGATGATCAAAATAAAAATGTAGTTGAACTTGCAAAGATTGCAGAACAAAACGGAGCTGCAGCAATTGCAGTTCATGGTAGAACTAGAAGTCAATTTTATACTGGAAATGCAGATTGAAGTTGAATTAAAAAAGTTAAAGAAGCAGTTTCGATTCCAGTAATTGGAAATGGTGATGTAACTGATGGACCAACTGCTAAAAAAATGATTGAAGAAACTGGTTGTGATGGAATTATGATTGCAAGAGCAGCTCAAGGAAATCCATGAGTTTTTCGTGAAATTCAACATTACTTAGATACAGGTGAACAACTTGAAAAACCTAGTTATCAAGAATGAAAAGAAACAGTATTAAGACATGCAAACATTTTGACAGAAATGCGTGGCGAAGAATTTGCAATGCGTGAAATGAGAAAACAATTATTGTGATATATTGCTGTACTGGGCAAAAGTGAAGTTACAATAAGTATGAAAAAGAAAGCAACTGATTTAAATACAATTAAAGATATTGAAGAAATATTTGCAATGTATGAAGAGCAAGGAGAACAATAAAAATGAACGATAATTTTGAAAGAGATTTTAGCGAACAAGAACTTGTTAGACGTGAAAAATATTATGGTCTTGTTGAAAAAGGAAGAGATCCTTATGTTGAAACTCACTTTGAAAGAACACATAATACACAACAATTAGTTGAGCAATTCAATGATTTTTCAAAAGAAGAATTGACAACAAAAACTGAAACACAAATTAAAGTTGCAGGAAGAATAAGATTGTTTAGAGAAGCTGGGAAAAAAGCTATCTTTGCAAATATTCAAGACCAATATGGAATGATTCAAATTTATGTTAGACAAGATGAACTTGGTGATGAAGAATTTGAATATTTTAGAGATCTAGATTTAGGCGATATTATTGGTGTTGAAGGAATTATGATGAAAACAGATCATGGTGAATTAACAATTAGAGTTAAAAAAGCAACTTTATTAACAAAGGCTTTAAAACCATTACCAGATAAACATGCTGGAATTACTGATATTGAAGAGAGATATCGTAGAAGATATGTTGATTTAATTGTTAATCCCGAAACTCGTAAAGTATTTATGGATAGAACAAAAATTATTAGAACTATTCAAAACACTTTAGATGCAAAAGGTTATATGGAAGTTGAAACTCCAATCCTACATTCAATTAATGGGGGAGCTGCTGCTAAACCATTTGTAACACATTACAATGCACTAGATAGTGATTTCTATTTAAGAATTGCCACTGAATTACATTTAAAAAGATGTATTGTTGGGGGATTTGAGGGAGTTTATGAAATTGGACGTTTATTCAGAAATGAAGGAATCAGTACAAGACATAATCCTGAATTTACTTCAATTGAAATTTATGTTGCCTATAAAAATATGGAATTTGTAATGGACTTATGTGAAGAATTATTTAGAGAATGTGCACTAGCTGTTAATGGAAGAACAACTTTAACATATGGAGGTCATGATTTAGATTTAGGAAAATCATTTAAAAGATGACACATGGTTGATGCAATTAAAGAAATTACAGGAATTGATTTTTGACAACCAATGACTCGTGAACAAGCTGTTAAACTTGCAACAGAAAAAGGAATTAAAGTTGAAGAACATCATTTATCTGTTGGACATATTATCAATTTATTCTTTGAAGAATTTGTTGAATCAACAATTATTGAACCAACATTTATTTTTGGTCACCCAACTGAGATCTCACCGCTTTCTAAAAAGAATGCAATTGATGGAAGATTTACAGATAGATTTGAATTATTTATCATTGGAAGAGAATATTCAAATGCTTTTGCTGAATTAAATAATCCAATTGATCAATTTGATAGATTTTTAGATCAATTAAAAGAAGCAAATGCGGGAAATGATGAAGCTACAGGTATGGATATTGATTTTATTGAAGCTTTAGAATATGGAATGCCTCCAACTGGAGGAATTGGAATTGGAATTGATAGACTTGTAATGTTATTAACAAATTCTGAGTCAATTAAAGATGTTCTATTATTCCCACAATTAAAACAAAGGGGCTAAAAAATGAAATACGGTATTACATTAGGTTATGTTTCTAAATTAAATCAAATCGATACATTAAAAGGTATTGAAAAAGCTAAAAGTGAATTAAAAAAAGTCATTAAAAAAGAATATAAGTTAATTGAAGTTTCAAGTGCAATTGTGACTGAAAAAAATCTTTGATTAAATGATGACTTTCAACAATCACGAAGACCAATTGATTTTGATATTTCTTCAACTCTTTCTTATGGAGAAATTATGCAATCAAATAATAAATGAAGACGTTTTTTCTTAATGAAAAATGATTTATCAAAAAATAATATGGGAATTATGACAGAGTTTAATTCAATTCAAAGAGATATGGAAATGGACAATACTAGTTCAATAACTTTTCAAGAATTGGGAATTGAAATTGTTAAAGATGAATATGATATTAATTATGTAAATGAAATGGTTATTAAATTATTTGAACATATTGTTAGTGTTGATAAAAAGGTTGCAAGTGAATTTGAAGAACTACAAGAATCTCATTTTGGAAATACAATTATTTTTATAACTTTCAAAAAATTAAAAGAACTATATCCATTATTAACTTTTAAAGAAAGATTAAATAAATTTGGAAGAGAAAATGGATCATTTGTGCTTCAAGATTATGTTGAAAAAATGTTTAATCAAACAAAAATTCAACAGTTTTCAAGTGATATTTTTGATTTTAAAACTTATTCAAGAATTTACTACTACAATAAAAGTGTGGAAAAAGTTTTAAGTTTAGGATATGTTTCTTATCAAGTTGATCGTGAAATGTTAAAAATTCAAAATAATATCTTGAAAGAAAATACAAAAACCCAATCGGGATATCAACATTTATTAAAATCAAATAAATTACCTTTAACAATTAGCGGGGGAATTTATCTTGATAGATTAACAATGGCTATTTTAGAAAAACAACATATTGCCGAAGTCCACTCAACGATTTGAGATGATGAGTTTGTTGATTATTGTGAAACTAACAAAATTAAAATACTGTAAAACACCTTTCGAGGTGTTTTTTATTTATAATAAATAAAGGTGATAAGAATGTTTGATTTAATAATTGTAGCTAATGGCAAATCATTGCGTTTTGGAGAAAATAAAATGTTAATCAAAATTAATGATCAATATTTAATTAACAAAACTGTTAGCCAATTTATAGATAATAAAATGTTAAATAAAATAATTGTAGTTTCAGATATAGGCATGTCAGAGTACATTGATAAAAAATATTTAGACAAAATTGATTTTGTAAATGGTGGTTCTACAAGAAGTTTGAGTGTCCAAAAAGGTTTGGAAGTAGTTGAAAGTGAGTATGTTTTAATTCATGATGGAGCAAGACCATTTACTTCAAAACAATTAATTGCAAAAATTGTTGATAATTTAAAAGACAATCAAGTTGTTATACCAATTTTAAAAGTTTCAAATTGTTTAAAGTATGTTAATGGAGAAATTAAAACAGTTAATCGTGATGATTATGTAATGTCACAAACTCCTCAAGGTTTTAGAAGTGAGATTATAAAAAAAGCTTATAGCAATGTGGATCCAAATTGAATTGATGATTGTCAGGCTGTTGAAAATAAAAATATTGAAATTAAATTTATTGAAGGTGAAATTAAAAATATCAAAATCACTTATAAAGAAGATACAAAAATCTAATAAAATATTTTGTTTTCATATATAATTATATGGCGAGTTAATTAACGTTAACTCCTTGCCGATTAAGGCCAAAAGACCATAAGGAGAATTTATACATGATTAGAAAATACGAAATAATGTATATTATTGATCAAGACACTACTGATGTAAAAGCTGTTCAAACTAAATTGAATGATACTCTTACAGCAAACGGTGGAAAAATTCTAGCTTCAGAAGACTGAGGTTTAAAAGATTTCGCTTATGAAATAAATAAAAAGAAAAAAGGACACTACACAGTGTTAATCGTTGAAACTGATTCAAGTAATATTTTAGAATTCCAACGTGTATCAAAAATTGATAAAAACGTTGTAAGAGAATTAGTAATCAATACTGAAAACGAAAAGAAATATATTCAATCAACAAAATTAGCAAAAACAGATATGTCAAAATTCAAAGAAGAAAAAAGACCTTCAAGAGGATTTGACAGAAAACCTGGTGGACCTGCAAGAAGACCTGCAGAAGATAGACCAGCACCTGTTAAAGAAGAAGTTAAAACAGATAAACCAGCTGCAGCAAAAACTGAAAAACCAGTTGAAGCTAAAGTTGAAAAACCAGCAGTTGAAAAAAAGCCAGCTGCTAAAAAAGCTACTAAAGAAGAAGCTTAATAATTTTAGAGGAGAATTAAAATGAATTCAGTTAATTTAATAGGAAGAATAACAAAAGATCCTGAACTTAGAAAATCATCAGGAGGTAAAGACTATGTTGCCTTTACTCTTGCTGTGAATGAATTTTCAGGAGGAAACCAATTTACACAATTTGTACCATGTTTTGCTTGAGAAAAAACAGCAGAAAATATGGCTAAGTATGTTAAAAAAGGTGCACAAATTGCAGTTGAAGGAAGTTTAAATGTTAGACAAGATAACAACAATGGGCAATTTTCAACAGTTATTTCTGTTAGAGCAAATAGGGTTCAATTTTTAGGTGGTCAAGGACAAACTGGTGGTTCAAATTTTGAACAACCAAAATCTGCTCCGAGCCAATCATCACCAACAAATTATGATTTTGATTTAATGGATGATGCAAGTTCTTCAAATAATGACGACTCAATTTTATGAGAAGATTAAGAGAGGTAGTTAAATATGAAAAAATTTGTTAGAAGAAAAAAAATTAACTTCTTTGCTAAAAACAATATTGAATATATCGATTACAAAGACATCGATTTATTAAAAAAATTTATTTCAAATAATGGACAAATCTTACCAAGAAGAATTACTGGTACTTCACCAAAGCACCAAAGAATGCTTTCAACAGCAATCAAAAGAGCTAGAATCATGGGATTATTACCATTCGTAAATCAATAATTTATTAAAATTAGAGCACTTATTTATAAGTGCTTTTTTAATACTTTGTTATAATATGTTTGGTGATAATAATGAAAGTTATACTGTTACAAGATGTAAAAAATTATGGGAAAAAAGATCAAATAGTAGAAGTATCTGATGGATATGCAAAAAACTATTTGATTCCTAAAAAATTAGCAACTATTGCTTCACAAAATCAAGTAAGTCATTTAAATGTAAAATTAAAAAATGAAAAAATTGAAACTGAAAATAAAAAACATGAAGTTGAAAAGTTAAAAGAACAAATTGAAGTTTTAAACTTAAATTTTGCTTTAACTATTAAAGACAACAAACCATTTGGTTCAGTTTCATTAGTACAAATTTGTGACAGACTAAAAAAAGAACATAATATAATAATTGATAAAAGAAAATTTGAAAAACATGATAATTTAAATCAGATTGGTCTTTTCTATTTAAAGATTAAATTAGATTTTAAAATTGTAGCAACTTTAAAAGTAAATGTGGAAGGTAAAAAATAATGGAATTTAATTTAGATACAAATCAAGAATTAGTTTTAATTGACTCAGAAAAAGCAGTTTTGGCAGTTGCGATGCATTCTCCTAAAGCTAGTTTTGATATTTTAACTCAATTACAAGATGAAGATTTTTCACTTGAAAGTCACAGAGTAATTTTTGATGCTGTAAATCAACTAAGTCAAAATGGACAAGCGCCAACTGTTACAAAAGTAGCTGATTATTTGCAAGAAAAAAAACAATTAGATAAGGTTGGGGGAATTGAATATATTTCAGATATTTCAAGTTACTTTTATACTGATGAAGGTTTTGAAGATTATGTACAAATTGTATTTAAAAATTCAATTGGAAGACAACTTGATCGTATTTTAGTTCATATTAAACAATTACGTGAAAGTAAATCTCCAATTGAAGAAGTATTTTTTGTTGCACAACAAAAAATTTTAAATATTAGAACAGAAATTAAAAAAGATGATGCAGTTCCTGTAAAGAGTACTGTTGTTGAAGTTATTAAAAAAATTGAGGATTTAGAAAAAAATGGAGGAGTTGTAACAGGAGTTCCTTCAGGTTTTACAGATATTGATCAAATTACAAATGGATGACAAAAAGGTGATTTTATTATTTTAGCTGCTAGACCCTCAATGGGAAAAACCGCTTTTGCTTTAAACTTAGCAGTTAATGCAGCAGAAAGAAAAAAAGGAGTAGCTTTCTTTTCTTTAGAGATGCCCAAAGAACAATTAGTTCAACGTATTTTATCTTCAGTTTCAGGAATTGATTCAGGAGCATTAAGAAATGCTCAAGGATTGACAACAGAAAAATGAACCAGAATTACATCTGGAGGAGAGCAAATTAAACAAATGAATATTGTTATTGATGATTCTCCAGGAATTACAGTCTTACAATTACAATCAAAACTAAGAAAAATGAAACGTGATTTTGATATTGAAGTATGTTTTATTGACTACTTACAATTAATTTCTGCAATGCAAGGTCGATTTGAAAGTCGTCAAAATGAAGTTGCAGCAATTTCAAGACAATTGAAAAAAATTGCTCGTGAATTGAACATTCCAATTATTTGTCTTTCACAGTTATCTCGTAGTGTTGAAAAAAGAGAAGAAAAAACACCTTTGATGTCAGATTTACGTGATTCAGGAGCGATTGAACAAGATGCCGATATTATTATGTTCCTATATAGAGATGCATATTATAAAGCAAAAGAATATAATATGGGTGATGATAACCCCACTGATGAAACTGATGTTATTATTTCAAAACACCGTAACGGAGCAACTGGAGTTGTAAAAGTTAACTTCATGAGAAATTATGGTAAGTTTGTTGATCAGTCAAAAAATTCATAATAAATTAATTTAAAAAATAAGGTAGAATATTAGATAGATATTACAAAGAGGTCGAAACAAAATGAAAAGATTATTAGCAGGTTTAGCAGCAGTTACTTTAACTACTTCATCAGTTGCAAGTGTTGTTGCTTGTCAAACAAAAGCAATTCCATTAGAAATTAAAATTGATGGATTCAAATATTGAGATAAAGAAACTGGACAATTAGTTAATGAATCGAATGAAAATACAGAGGCTGCTACTTCAATATATGATAATGCCTTTACAGGAAAAATTGCAAGTGTTGGCTATCAGTTACTTAATGCAATTACTTTTAGTGATTTAAAATATGCAGATCAAAGTAAACTAGCAGAAGCCAAAGAGACTATTGGTGAAGCTGGACTTAAATTATCATTAGATAATTTAAAAGACATTGAAACTGCAGAAGGAGATTTAGAAGAATTTTTAGCATCTTATACTGCACCAAGAAATACTAATTTTACAGCAATTGATTTTAAAACAAAATCAAATAACACATTTAATATTGGAGACACACCAGTATTTTTAGTCGATAGAACTTATAAAGAAAATAAACTTGTTGAAGATAAAATAGTTGATGGATTTGATTATGAATCACCAGAGGGAGGAGATTGGTTTTCAAAATTAGAAGATCAAAATTCCGAATTAGTAACTCCTTTAAATAATTTAAAAACTGGAAGTAAAGTATCTGAATGAAAGGATGCATTAGGATTAACAGAAGAAGAATTTAAAGAAAAATTAGAAAAAACAAATTCTGGAGATGACAAATTAACTGATGCAGAAACAACACAAGCAAAATCATTTTTTACAAAAATGAAAGATGTATCTGAAAAAGAAGTTAAATTAATGGGAAGTTTTAGTATTCCAACAACAATTAATAAAACTATTGTGCCTGCTGATGAAGAAGGACAAAAAAATGCTGATGAAATCTCAAATGAATGATCTCTTTATTCATCAACAACAGGTGAAGGTGAAGATAATGGTATTAAAATAAATACTGCAAATACATTTGTTTATAATAAAGGTGGCAGCTTTGCAGATCTTGAATTAACATTTACAGATGAAGAAAAAGAATTTTCTATTACTTATTCTGGATTAAATAATATCGTTTTAAGCTATGCACTTAATGGTTTTGCTTTAAAAACTGGAAGTGGAAAAGAAGAAAGAACAGATAAATATGTTTATTGATATGAACCATATACATATTCATTTGATGCGCAAAAAAGTGCAGCAGGAAATAAAGATATTTTTAATGAATTAGCAGGATTTGATCCAACAACTAATATTACAATTTCCAAAAAATAAAGAGCAATAAAAGTGGGTAAAATATGAGATAATATATAATGAGAATCGAGGGCTAACGATGAATTGTTACATACGTCTGAATAATGGCAATTACGAAGTTGTTGATGGAAACACCAACAAAACTATAGCAACTTTTGTGAGTGAATTTGATGCTCACAAATTTTTGCAGTCTTATTTAAATAGTGTGTATGGAGCACAGCCACCAATTCAACCACAGCAATTTGTACCAATGCCAATGTATTCAGTTCCAATGGTTTCATATGGTATGCCAATGATGATGCCACAATCTGGATATGCACCTCAACAAGCATATGGTCAACCAGGTATGCCAACAAATTATGGTCAACCAAATAATGGAATGATGATGCAACAAGGCAATAATATGGCACAACAACCACAACAAAATAATGGTTATCCAATTGCTGGAATGGGAAATGGTCAATTTAACAATAGTTCAGCGGGATATCAACAATATCCACAAGACGATTCTAATAATGGACACAAAAAACAGGGTGTAGATATTTTTGATGATACTACTTTAACTTTTGACATGAGTGCATTTGATGAAGATAAAATTGGGGCAATTATTCAAGATAATTCTTTGATGATAAATAATACAGATGATGATAGCTTAGGTGAAGTTTCTCTTTATAGTAAAAAAGACAAACTACAAGGAGAAAAGAAATCAAAAAAAATAGAGGACGAAACTCTCGTTAATGTAAGTTTTAGAAAAGAAGACGACCTTTACAACATTGACAGGTTACAATTGAAAAAGGCAGAGGCTCAAATGGATGTTATTGATGATTATGATCTAGATAACATGAGTTCGATTGTAGTGAGTGAAAGTCCTAATGAAGATGTTTGAGCACAAAACATAAAACAAACTAGTGACGTTAACAAACATAACAAACAAAATTCACATTTTGAAAAAGAAAAAAATAGTAATTCTGCTTTAGATATAAATTCTAAAGTTCAACCTTTAAATGAAAATGTTAAAGTTGAAACAAATGAATCTCAGAACAGATATAATGAAGAACCAAATAATGCATCAATTACTTCATTATATGAAAAAAACTTAATTCCTGATGATATCGTTGTTCCTAAAAAAGATGATAATTTAATTGACTTGGGACCAGTTGAAGAGGATGACGAAGTTTTTTCAACTCCAAGAAGAGATGCAGAACAAGATGATTTTGAGAACTTTTCTTTATCAAAAGGTGATAAAAAAGCATTAAAAAAACGCAAAAAGGCTGAAGAAGCAAGCAGAAAGAAATATAGTAAGCTATTGAAATAATATGAATGCAATTTTTAAGGGCATATACCCAGAATGAATTAAATTATTTGAAGAAAATAATATTTTAATTGATATTCAAAACACATTGGATAAAATAACAGATTTTAATAATGTTTTTCCTCCTAAAGAAAACATCTTTAGGATTTTTACTTTAATTAAACCAGAAGATGTTAAAATAGTTATTATTGGTCAAGACCCATATCACACTAAAGGAAGTGCAAATGGAATTGCTTTTAGTGTTTCAAATAATGTAAAAACTCCTCCAAGTTTAAAAAATATATTTAAGGAATTAAAAAATGATCTAAATATTGATCATTTTGATAATAATGATTTATCACAATGAGTTAAACAAGGAGTATTGCTAATAAATACAATCTTTACAGTCAAAGAATCTCAACCAGGTTCTCATAAAAATATTGGATGAGAACAAATTGTTGTTAAAATTCTAAATTGCATAAATAAAATAAACACTAATATTATTTATTGTTTGTGGGGAAATTATGCAAAAAACTTATATAATAATCTTGATACAAAAAGTGAATATTGCATTATTTCAATGCATCCTTCACCTTTTAGTTACAAAAATGGATTTGAAAATTCAAAACCTTTTTCCAAGATTAATGGTATTCTTAATGAAATGAGAATTAGGACTATTGATTGACAAAAGTAGAGGAGTATTAACATGCAAACAATTGCAGAATATTTATTAAATGGCAATAATTTAGCCTATATTGCTTCAGGGGCAATGGGAATATTAATTGTTGCATATATAATTTATAATTCTCTTTCTTTTTTAATTTTAAAAGAACGTTATCATGGAATTAGATTTACAACTAAAAACATTGCCTATATTACAATGTTTACAGCAGTTTCAGTTAGTGTGACTGTTGTTATTTCATTAACTGTTCCAATTACAGTCTTTCCCCCAATTAGAATTGCTTTTGAGGGGGTTATGGTAAAAATTACTGGATTTATTTTTGGTCCAATCGTTGGAGTAATTGTTGGTTTAATTACAGAAATTTTGGTTATGATTTTTGTGCCTTCATTTATTCATCCAGCATTTATTATTGTAATTATATGTTATGGTTTTGTTGCTGGAATTGGTTCAAGTTTCTTAAGAGTTGGAAAAGGAAATAATTGAGTTATTATTGCTTTAATCAATATCTTTTTAATTGGTTTTGCATTGGTAATGGTATTTTTAATTGATTCATTACCAGAATTAAATGCAAAAGGTGAACCATATGATATTGGTGGATTTAGTCCAACAGTTTTTAAATGAATTTTTCTTGCTTCAATTTTCTTATGTATTTTTGTTGTATGAGCTTTAACGATCTTTATGGCTGCAAAAGGTCATAAAAAAACACTAAATATTTTATTGCCAATTATTTTATTTGCAACAGCATCTGAATATTTAGTAACTTCAATTATTTCTGCTTGGGGAGATTATGGATTCTTAGGTTTAGAACAAGATGCTGACTTAAATGGATATTTTATAATGTTATTAAGTAGGCTAATTCAAGCACCACTAAAAATATTATTTAATTCTACGGTTTTATATTATACATATAAAGCTGTTTCGCCACTAATCAAAAGAGATAGATAGGTAAAGGGTTAAGTTTATGAAAATATATGATTCATTATCAACTGAATATAAAGAAATTGATGTTCCTAAAGTATGTATTTACAATTGTGGTCCAACAGTATACAACTATATTCATATTGGCAATGCAAGACCATTGATTCTAAGTGACCTAGTAATAAGATTTTTAGAATATAGAAATATAAAATATAAATATTTATTAAATATTACAGATATTGATGACAAAATTATTGATCGTGCAGAAATTGAAAAGATTGAAGAAGAAGAATTAACAAAATTCTATACTAAAGCTTTTCTTGACGATTTAGATGGTTTAAATATTAATAGACCAACTGCAATTATTCCAATATCTGAAAGAATAAATGAAATTATTGATTTTATTGATGCTTTAATTAATGATGAATTTGCTTATGAAGTTGATGGAAATGTTTATTTTGATGTAAATAAAATGGAAAACAAATATGGTAATCTTTCAAAACAGAAACTAGAAGAGTTAGAAGTTGGAAATAGAGTTGAAGAGGATTTAAACAAAAGAAATCCTTTTGATTTTGTTTTATGAAAAAAAACAGAAAAAGGAAAAAAATGATTATCAAAATGAAGTCTAGGAAGACCTGGATGGCATACTGAATGTGCTTTACTAATTGATTCATTCTTTAAATATCCAATTGATATTCACGTTGGGGGAATTGATTTAAAATTTCCTCACCATGAAAACGAAAGAATTCAATACTTAGCAAAAAATTCACGTGAGATCACTAATGTGTGAATGCACAATGGTCACCTTTCAATTGATAATGTAAAAATGTCTAAATCTTTAAATAATACAATTCTTGTTAAGGACTTTATTGAAGAGTATGGAAACAATACCTTAAGGTATATGTTTTTAAATACTAATTACAAACAACCATTAAATATAACAAAAGATTTAATTGAACATTCACAAGAGTGATGTCAAAAAATCCAAAATATTTTAAAACAAGTAAACTGAATGCAACGTGTTGGAGATATTAGTTTTAATAATCAAACACCAATTGATGATGATTTTAATTCATACAAATACATGACAAAATTTAGAACTTATTTTAAAGATGATTTAAATACACCGATGATTATTACTTTAATTGATGAGATGTCAAAAAACTTAAATAAACAAATTAGGTCAAAAGTTGTTGATTTAACTTATGAAAAACTAATCAAAATTTTAAGAGTATTGGGATTTAAATTTGAAATTAAAGATATTGATAATAAAACAGTTAAAAAAATAACTGAGTGAAAAAAACTAGTGGCTGAAAAAAACTTTGAAAAAGCTGATAAATTAAGAGATGAATTGAAAAAGGAAAATATAATCTAATGAAAAAAAATATAATTTATGGAAAGAACCCAGTTCAAAATACAATTTTACATTTTAGTCATGAGATTAAAGAAATATATATCCAAAAAGGATTTGCTTTTGATAATGAAGTTTTTAACGTAATTAAAAATAATAACATCAAGTGAACTTCACTTGAAAAACAAGAATTTAATAATTTAATTCAAGAAAAAATAAACCATCAAGGGATATTTGCAGAAATTAAAGATTATAAATATAGTGATTTAAAAGATATTATAAGCAAAAATGAAACTAAAAGCACAATTTTAGTATTAGATAGAATTCAAGATCCAAATAACTTTGGTGCAATTATTCGAACAGCTACTTTATTTGGAGTTAATGGAATAATTATTCTTGATCACAATCAAGTTGAAGTTACTCCTGCAGTTATTAAAGCATCAGCAGGAACTATCTATAATATTGCAATTGTCAAGGTTTCTAATTTAAGTAATGCTTTAAATACTTTAAAAAGTTATGGTTATTGAACATATTGTTCAAACATTTCTGATGAATCACAAGATATAACAAAAATAGCTTTTGATAATAAAAGCGCAATAATATTAGGAAATGAAGGAGAAGGTGTTATGAAAAAACTTATTTCACAATCTGACTTCAACTTTATTATTCCAACCAATAATACAATTGATTCTTTAAATGTTTCGGTTGCAACAGGAATTATCTTATTTGCTCGAAGTTTAAATGAGTAATAGATTAAACGATATTATTTATCATGTTGTTCACAATGAATTTCCTGAATTAGGAGATGAACAATATCTTATGGTTATAAATTCAATTAGATCGGAAATATTTAGATATATTTTTGCTAATGGTGATCTAAATATTGAACCAGAGGAATTATTAACAACAACATATTTGGCTTTAAAAGAAGTTAAAGCTAAATTTAATAATATGAGGGGTACTAAATTAACCTCCTATATCATTTATATTGTAAAAAGAAGACTTGCAGATTTTGTAAGAACTTTTCGTCGAAAGGAAAAGTTAGAATATATAGCAAAAATTTGTGGTTATAAAGATAGTAGCGAACAACAATTGAATCCATTTGAATTAATGGCAGATTTTCATGTAAGTCGCAATTACCAATCATTTGAAATGATGAAAAATATTTTAGATTCAATTGTTATTTATATAC
Organism: Spiroplasma culicicola AES-1; assembly: GCF_000565175.1. Lineage (NCBI taxonomy): Bacteria > Bacillati > Mycoplasmatota > Mollicutes > Entomoplasmatales > Spiroplasmataceae > Spiroplasma > Spiroplasma culicicola. The sequence goes on from NZ_CP006681.1 coordinate 34,047, forward strand.
AACAATTGGATAATCCAATTGAAAAAGAAGCACTGAAATATGTTTGTGCTGGAGAAAGTAAAACTTTTGTTTGTTGCACATTAAATATAACAAGAAGACAACTTGAGAGATACATTAATCATTTAAAAAATTACTTAATTAGTTTAATAAATGGGTCAAGTAATATATAATTATGTGGTAAGAAAAGAGTTGTTTTATTATGTCGCAAAGTAAGAAAAAAATTATTTTGGTTTGTGAAGATTGTTTATCTAGAAATTACAGTATTCAAAAAAGTACGCTTTCTCAAAGAGAAAGATTAGTTATTAAGAAATTTTGTAGAACTTGTAATGCTCACACAACCCATAAGGAGACACGATAGTAATGGATAACAAAGCTGAAAAAAAAGCTAAAGAGAAATTAGATAAAATTGCCCAAAAGCAAGCTTTAAAAGAACAAAAGAAACTTGAAAAAGATAGCAAGAAAAAACAAATTGAAGAGCTTTATAAACAACTTGATGGAGACAAAGGTCTTACAAAAGAAGAAAAAATAAAAAAAGCTAAAGAAAAGAAAATTAAAAAGGAAAAAGAAAAAATTAACTATAAATTAGCAATTAAAGAAATGCCTGTTAAAATGCTAAAAGAAGTTAATAAAATTAAATGATCTGATCGTAAAAATTTAGGTCAAAAATTTACATGAGTTATTGTTTTCCTATTAATATTTGGTATATTCTTTTATGCAGTTGATTTAGGTCTACAATATTTATTTGATTTACTAAAAATTGTAGATCTAACAGGTTAGGAGGAAATAAAAATGGAAGATAATTTAATGCAATTAGAAGATGAACTAAGTTCATACAAAGGACAATGATTTGTAATCAATTGTAATAGTGGACACGAAGAAAGAGTTAGAGGAGACTTATTACAAAAAGTTGAAACTTCTTCTTTAGAAGATCGTATTTTTGATATAAGAATTTCAAAAGCTCCAGTTGTTGGAAAAAACAATAAGATTACAGATAAAAATAAATATCCTGGTTATATTTTTATTAATATGTTAATGACAGATGAAACATGATTTATTGTTAGAAATACTCCTGGAGTTACAGGATTTATTGGATCATCTGGAAAAGGTGCAAAACCTTTCCCATTAACAATTGAAGAAGTTTCAAGAATGCTTGCACCAACTGTTGATGAAAGTACAAAGAAATCAAAATCAGGACAAGGACAACAACAAAAAAAAGAAAAAGTACTATATACTGCAGATTACAAATTAAAAGATGTAGTGCTTGTAAAAGATGGTCCATTTGCACAAGTTGAAGGACAAGTTATGGATATGGATTATGAAAAAGGAATTGCTGTTGTAAACATTGAATTATTTGGACGTATTACTCCAACTGAATTTGAATTTTCAAACTTAGAATTAGCTTATAAACTATAATTTTAAATAACTTTGTAAATCAAAGTTATTTTTTTTATGTATTATCAATAAAGAAGGAGAAAGCATAGATGAAAACAGTAAAAATTAAAATTATTTTAAATGATGGAAGAATAATGAATGCAGATTTATTTCCAGAATATGCCCCAATTAGTGTTGAAAACTTTATTAATTTAATAAAAAATAAATATTTTGATGGATTAATTTTTCACAGAGTTATAAAAGGATTTATGATTCAAGGTGGAGGAATGAATTTAGAAATGCAAGAAAAAAGTGGATTGACTCCAATTAAAGGTGAATTTTCAATTAATGGATGAAATAAAAATGCTACAACTTTAAAACATGAACCAGGTGTTCTATCAATGGCAAGAACTAATGTAATGGATAGTGCAACAAGTCAATTTTTTATTGTAACTGGTGATGCAAAATTCTTAGATGGACAATATGCTTCATTTGGAAAACTTGCAGATCAAGAAAGCTTAAATGTGGCTTTAGAAATTGAAAATGTTCCAACAACTAACAAGGGATATCATGATGATGTTCCAGTGGAGCCAATTATTATTAAAACTATTGAATTGGTTTAATAATTTTTTCCAAAAATTTATAAAAAAAGTGGAAATTATTAAATTATAAGTTATAATAATTATGGGTATAAAGCCCACATAATAATGTCTTAAAAGTAATGAATTTTTCAAAAGGATGTTGGATCCTCAAGAGGACGATACGACTAATAATTTTATAATGAGTGATGAATAATTAACTAACCTTAGGGTTAGTTTTTTTATCTTTAAATTAAAAAATGTGATATTATTATTTATGGCAGATTTTAATTGTGGAAGTAAAGACGAGAATTCGTTTATTACGTTAGGACCACAGCGAAAACAGGAGGTGTTGTTCGTGGCAAAGAAAATCACACGTATAGCTAAATTAGAATTTATGGCAATGCAAGCAAAACCAGGAGCAGAGCTAGCTTCATTGGGAATTAATATGCCTCAATTCACACAACAATTTAATGACGCCACTAAAGACAGAGCAGGAGAAGTAGTACCTGTTGTTATTACAGCATATGATGACAAATCATTTGACTTTGTATTAAAAACTACACCAGCTGCATTTATGTTAAAAAAAGCAGCAGGAATACAAAAAGGTTCAAAAACTTCGGGTAAAGAAGTTGTTGCAACTATTAGTGCTGAAGAAATTAAAAAAATCGCAGAATACAAAATGGTTGATTTAAATGCAAATACAATTGAAGCAGCAATGAGAATAATTGAAGGAACAGCTAGAAATATGGGTATTAAAGTAACAGGAATGCCTGAAAAAGAAGGTAAATAGTTATGGCAAAAGTAAGTAAAAAATTACAAGCAGTTAATGCTAAAGTTGACAAAACTAAATTATACCCAATTGCAGAAGCAATCAAATTAGCTAAAGAAACTTCAATTACAAAATTCGACTCAACTGTTGAAATTGCATTTAATTTAAATGTTGATCCAAGACATGCCGATCAACAAATCAGAGGAGCACTAGTATTACCTGGAGGAACAGGAAAAAGTCAAAAAGTTTTAGTGTTAACAAAAACTAAAGCAAAAGAAGCGCAAGAAGCTGGAGCAGATTTTGTTGGAGCAGAAGATTTAATTCAAAAAATCCAAAAAGAAAACTGATTTGAATATGACGTAATTGTTGCTACACCAGAAATGATGGCAGAATTAGGAAAAATTGGTAAAATCTTAGGACCAAAAGGATTAATGCCTAACCCAAAAACTGGAACAGTTACTCCAGATGTTAAAAAAGCTTTAGACGAAATTAAAAAAGGTAAAGTTGAATATAGAACTGATAAAGAAGGAAACATCCATTCAATTTTAGGAAAAGTTTCATTTACAGAAGACAACTTACTAAAAAACTACTCAGCTATTTTAGAAGTAATTAAAAAAGCTAAACCAGCTGCAGTTAAAGGAACTTATATTAAAAATATTTCAGTAACTACTACAATGGGTCCTGGAATTAAAGTTTTAATTGAAAATTAATAAAAATAACCGCAAGGTTATTTTTTTATTTAATTGATATAATTATGGTGTTAAGGAAGGATATTAATAATATGAAGTGATGATTTTCAGACTATGATGGAACTATTAATTTGCAACACAATGATTATATTGATCCAAGAGACATGGAATTTATTAACAAATGAATTGAGGAAGGAAATTCATTTGCAATTGCAACAGGAAGAATGCATCATGAAATTGAACGTGTATTGGATAAAGTAAAAATACCTTATAATTACATGATTTGTAATAATGGAGCAATTGTTTTTGAAAAAGGAAATGGAATAATTGCAAATACAATTATTCCATTTGAAGAAAGAGAAGAAATAGTTAAAATTTTTAATGAATTAAAAGATAGACACATTCTTGCATATTGTCTTTTAGATCAAAGAATGGATTATTCAAGAGTAGCTGTTAAAGAGGTTGATGAAAGTGAATTTTTAACAACTTATGCACCAAAAGCAAATAATTATGATGAAGGAAATCACGATATTTTGACTTCAACTGATTTAAATTTATTATATGTTTATTTGAATCAAGCAGAAATTGAAAATGTTCAAAATATCTTTAATAGTCGTTTAAAATCTTGTAAAGCTGTAAGAACTCATAAAAATGTCATTGAAATTATGCATAAAGATGTTTCAAAAGCTCATGGTATTTTAAAAATTAAAGAAATTAAAGGTTTTTCTTTAGATGATGTTTATACTTCAGGAGATGGTGAAAATGATATTGAAATGTTAGATTTAACAAAAAATTCATTTACAATGAGAGAACATCAACCAAAAGTTAAGGGGCATGCAAAACACGTGATTGATAATGTGTTTGAAATTGGAAAATACTTATAAAGTATTTTTTTTTTTTTTTTCTTGACTTCAAGTAACTTGAAGTCAATATACTAAATTATGTAGGGTAAAGAACCTACTCAAAAGATAGGAATTTGGATTATATATGAAGTGATGATTTTCAGACTATGATGGAACAATTCAATTACATAATGAGCCCAAAATTAAGAATGAAGATATGGACTTTATTAATAAATGAATTGGCGCAGATAATAAATTAATTATTACAACAGGGAGAAATAAATTTGAAGCATTAGAAAAAATTCAAGAATATAAACTTGATTATGAGTATTTAATTACAAATAATGGAGCTATGGTACATGATAAAAATAATAAAACACTAATGCATTCAACAATTAGTTTAGATATTCGCAAAAAATTGGTTGAGAAATTAGATATTATGGTTGGAAGATGTGGAATTGCTTTTACATCTAATAATGATAAAAAAATTTTATGTGGTTTTGATAAACCTAAAAAAAATGAAACAGAACCAGTTCTAGAATATTGATTTAATCAAGAAAATGTTTATGAACAATATCGCAATCAATTATTAACTGATAAAAATGTTAATAATATAGCATTTTATTGTTATATTGAAGATATAAATTTTATTAAAGAACTTTTTAAAGATATTAAAAGTATTAAAATTTTGCAAACATTTACCTTTGTAGTTGAAATAATGGATGAACATGTTTCTAAAAAGGCAGGAATTGAATTTATTCAAAAGATCCACAATTTTAATGATAGTGATATTTATACTTCAGGAGATGGCGAAAATGATATTGAAATGTTAGAAGGATATCAAAATTCATTTGCTATTAACAGTGGTTTAGAAATAGTTAAACAAAAAGCAAATTACATTATTGATTCAGTTAAAGATATTGAAAAATATTTATAGCTTAAAAATTAAAATATGATATTATATATATGCTATTCGTACCGAAGAAAGTAACTGGGAATTATCCCTTAATTTGTTACCGAGGAATGAAATTACATAGATAGGCTATTATTTAAATAATAGTATTTAGTGTATTTTTAATTAACCTCGGAAATAATATTTTCGAGGTTTTATTTTGATCTTAATTGAATAGTAAAAAAGGAGGGCGTTAGAAGTGTCAGTTTCAAGACCAGCTCACAATCAAAAAGGTGAAGTAGTTAAAGATATCGTTGATAGAATTAAAAACTGTAAAGGTTTAGCTATCGCTGAATATAAAAACCTTTCTGTTACTCAAATGACAGAATTAAGAGACAAAGCTCGTGAACAAGGAATCTTTATTAAAGTTTATAAAGACTCATTAGTTAGAAGAGCCGTTGAAGAACTAAAAATCCAAGGATTAGATGCGTACTTAACACAACAAAATGTTTACATTTTCTCAGATGAAGAAGCATTATATCCACCAAAATTAGTAGCTGAATTTGCAAAAGCAAATCCAGATTTAAAACTAAAAGCAGGTATTTATGAAGGAAACGTTATGGATACAGCTGCAATCAATGAGATTGCATCTCTTCCATCAAAAGATGAACTATACTCAATGTTTGCTTCATCACTTATCTACCCATTACGTCAATTTATGTTGACAGTAAAAGAATTAGCAAAAACAAGATCAGAATAATTTAAGTAAAAGTGTACTAATAGCAAAACAATAATTAGAATAGAAAATTTTAAAGGAGAAAAAAATCATGGCAATTACAAAAGATGATATTATCAAAGCATTAGAAGAAATGAAATTAACAGAATTAAACGATTTAGTTAAAGCAATCGAAGATCACTTCGGTGTTGTTGCTGCTGCAGCTGTTGCTGCACCAGCTGCTGGAGGAGCTGCAGCTGCTCCAACTGAAGTTAACGTTATGTTAACAAACCCAGGTGGAAACAAAGTTTCAGTTATTAAAATCGTTAAAGAAATTACAGGATTAGGATTAATGGATGCTAAAAAATTAGTTGATGGAGAATTACCTGTAGCTATTAAAGAAAATGTAAAAGTTGAAGAAGCAGAAGAAATTAAAAAACAATTAATGGAAGCTGGAGCTTCAGTTGATTTAAAATAATAAATTATTAAAATAAAAAAGTTCACACTAATTGGTGTGAACTTTTTTATTTTATATCTAAAAGCACTTGACTTAAACATACTTTAATCTTTTATAATCTATATTGTAATGATAAGGATGGAGAAATGAAGAAAATATATTTAAAGGAGTTAGCCTCGAGGTTTAATCTAAATGAATCAACAATTAGATTCTATGATTCCAAAGGCTTATTTCCAATGATTTATAGAGATGTTAACAAATATAGATATATACATGAATCAGATTTAAACTGAATTCAAACAGTTATTTGCCTTAAAAAAACTGGAATGAGTTTGAAAGAAATCAAACATTACTTAGATTTGGTTCAAATAGGTGAATCAACTATTAAAGATCGTTATAATATGATTCTAAAACAAGAAAAAGTTGCTTGTAAAATTAGAACAGAAATTGAAGATCAAATAAAATACATAAAATGAAAAAAGACAGAATATGAAAATATTTTGAAAGAAATGAAATAACTATATAAAAAGTTATTTTTTTTATTTAAAATTTAACAAGTAGGTGAAAAAAATGGCTAAATCTAATAAAGTATTGCTTTTAAAAAACTACATAACAAACAAAAATATTAAAGTGGGAAACTATTCATATTTCTATGGATTTGAAGGAGAACAATCATTAAAAGAATTTCAAAATCGAAATGTACTTTATCATTTTCCAGAAATTCACGATGATTGATTAATTATTGGCAATTATTGTGCAATTGCAGCTGATACTAAAATAATTATGAATGGGGCAAATCATAGAATAAATTCAATATCAACTTATCCTTTTGAAATTTTTAATGAATTTAATGTTCAAAAAGATAAAATTCCAGCTCCAGTTAATAAAGGAAATACTGTCATTGGAAATGACGTATGAATTGGATATGGATCAATTATAATGCCAGGAGTAACGATTGGAAACGGTTCAATTATTGCAGCTGGAAGTGTTATAGTCAAAGATGTTGAACCCTATACAATAGTTGGGGGCAATCCAGCAAAATTAATTAGAAAAAGATTTTGCAAATCTACAATTGATAAAATTGAAGAGACAAAATGGTGAGATCAAGATATTGAAGAAGTTAAAAAATTAATACCTTGATTAATGAGTAGTGAATAATAAGGAGAAACATGAAATCTTGATTTAAAGAACAAACGGGATATATCAAAAAAGATTGAAGAGTGCTTTTAGTTAAAGCATCATTATTAATTGCAGGAATGTTTATAATGGCTTTGGGAATAAGATTGTACATTCCTACGGGAATTGGAAAGAGTCAAGTTGATTTTACAATTTTTACATTGATTGGCTTAAAATTGGGAAATGGTGATGTAACTTCAGCAGCAGCATATGACTCTTATTCAGGAATGCTATTATATTTTTATTTAGTAATTGCTTTAATAAGTGCATCGATGTCACTTGTAAATTCTATTAAAAAATATAGAGAAGCAAAAGATAAAGGAATATGAGTAAATTTTAGTTTTAAAATTATGGCTGATATATTTGTATCACTTATGTTGCCATTAATTGTATTAATGTTTCAAAAAATAATTAATGAAGATAGCATTGTCAATTTAATAAAAAGTGATTCTACATCAACAGATGTAAATCCAGGAAAAGCAAGTTGATTTTTTGCACTTGCATTTCTAATTTATGCTTTAGGTATTGCTTTATGAGTTAAGTCTGGTTGAATTCTTGGACCTTACAATAGTATCTGTCAAGAATTTATTACATTAACAAAAATTCAATATGGTACAGGAAGAATAATTATGGATCTATTAATGGCTGCTCCTGGATTAATTCTATTTTGAATTATTCCAAGTGGTGATGTATCAACAATGGATTTCTTATTTACAAACTTTTCAATCGCAACAATGGTGTTCTTGTTTTGCACAGGACCATTAGTAGCTCAAATTATTAAAATATTAAATAAAGCTGTTGATTATGAAAAACTAAAAGTAATTTCAACAAATTAATAAATAAAAAAGTGGTGTTGTTAGGCACCACTTTTGTGTGTTGTGAGTGTATAATTTAGGTGGCAAGATTAATCTTGTTGGAGAGTGATGAAAGTGAAGAAAAATGAAAGAAAGTTTGTTTCAATAGACTTGGGAACAGCCTATACATTAGTTTATGCTGAAGGCCAAGGCATCATTTATAATGAACCCTCAATTGTGGCATATAAGATTAAAGAAAACAGAATTGTTGCTGTTGGGGAAGAAGCATACAAAATGATTGGAAAAGGAAACAAAACAATTCGTGTTGTAAGACCTATGGTTGATGGAGTTATTACTGATATAAGAACAACAACAGCTCAACTTAGATATATTTTTACAAAATTAAGAATGGAAAAATATTTAAAAGGTTCAATTATGTTGTTGGCATGTCCTTCAGTTATTACTGAATTGGAAAAAACAGCGTTAAAAAAAATTGCTCATAATTTTGGAGCAGAAAAAGTATTTATTGAAGAAGAGGTTAAAATGGCAGCACTTGGTGGGGGAGTAAATATTTTTGCTCCAACAGGAAGACTTGTTGTTGATAGTGGTGGAGGAACTACTGATGTTGCAGTTCTTTCATCAGGAGATATTGTTATTTCTAAATCAACAAAAGTAGCTGGAAATGTTTTAAATGAAGAAATTCAAAAATTCATACGATCACAATATGGTATGGATATAGGATTAAAAACTTCCGAAATGATCAAAATTAACATTGGATCATTGGCAAAATACTCAGATGAAAGACGCATGAAGGTTTATGGACGTGATGTTGTTTCTGGATTACCAAGAGAAATCCAAATATCACCTGAAGAAATAAGAGAAGTTTTAAAAGTACCTGTTTCAAGAATCATTGATTTAATTGTACAAGTACTAGAAGATACACCACCAGAATTAGCTGGGGATATCTTTAGAAGTGGAATAATAATTTGTGGTGGGGGTGCCTTAATTAAAGGAATTGACAAATACATCGCAGATACACTACAACTTCCAACAAAAATTGGTGAGCAACCTTTATTAGCAGTAATAAATGGAACTAAAAAGTTTGAATCAAATGTTTATGACATGATAAAAAGTGAAGCAAGACAAGTAAGTTATTAAAATTTACTTATCTAACGATAACTAATATAGTTATCGTTTTTTATTTTGGCAGGTACATAAAAATTACTTTTAATATTTCTAAATTTATTTTTTCTTTTATATTTTGATCTAAATTAAACAATTGTTCGTACTCTTCAATAAATTCTATAATTTTATCAACAGCTTTTTCACCTTTAGTACTTAAATAAATTTCATTTTCATTTGCTCTTGAAGAAGTTTTTTTGATTATATAATTTGCTTTGCTTAAAATATTAATATTTCTAAATAATGTACTTTTATTAGTGTTGGTTAAGTCTGCCAATTCAGCTTGACTAATACCAGTTACATTTTTAATAAACATTAAATGAATAAAAGCATTGTCATATAAGTCATTAAAAACCTCTTTGCTTTTTTTATTTAAATCCTTTATTAAAAATTCAATCATGACATAGTTTTTCAATAAGAAACTTAAGTCAACAATATTATAATTCTTTTTCACTTTTTACCTCACAGTGCTATAATCATTTCAAATGAAACAACTTATTTTAATTGAAACAATTAATTATGAAATTATTATATCAAAAAGGGAGCATTATAATGAATAACAGTCAAGATTTTATTACTAAGAGTAAAAGAAAACTATTTAATCATCTTTTAACAGCATTAAGAGACAGGTGATTTCTAAGTTCACTTATGTTTTTAATAACTGTGACAATGGCAATTGTTTTGATGATAAATATTAAGGCAATTGAATATGTAACAGCATTATTAATTTCAAAAAGTTTAAGCGATGCATTTTTGACTTTAGATGCAGACCAAATTATTACAGCTTATCCAGAATTGGCACCTTTTCGTGAAATCATTGTTCAAATTATTACTAATTTAAATGATCCTGCAAGTGAACAATACATTGAACAATTTTTGCAAACTTTCTTTTATGATTATGTGCATTATAGTGAAGGAATAGTTTATGTTATTCTTTTCAATCAGCACTTAAATTTATATAGTTTAGTCACAATCATGATTATTGATATATCAATTGTTGTTGTTCTGGCATATTTTGTTTATATAATTAGTGGTTTTATTGCATCAAGTTATGAGCAAAAACTGCGAGTTAATTTAATAGCAAAATTAATTGATCAAGATTTACACTACTTTAGTGAAAATAAAACTGGAGAATTAATTTCTGCTTTAATCAAAGAATCACAAGTATTGTCACGTTATATTAAAGAAGCACCCGTCAATTATTGTTTATCGATTACAACAATTATTGTTTCTTCAATTATGATGTTTAGTATCGATTGAAAATTAGCTTTATATGTTTTTGGTTTATTGATAATTTGTTTATTTTTGGTTTATTTATTTACATTAATTACTATTAAATCTACTAAAAATACTGAAAAACTAAATACGATTGTAAATAATGATTTAAATGAAAAGGTATATAGCATGCGTTTAATTAAAGCAAGTGGAACATATCAAGAAGAAAAAGAACAATTTAATAAGGCTTTAAAAAATGTAGCCACAAAAAATAAACAAAAATTGTTTATATCAGAAATTCCAGGTGCTTTAATTGTTGGGGGAATTGGAAGTTTTTCAATGGCTTCAGTTATTTTTGGTGTTATTTTATATTACAACGATACTCAAAGTTTAATAAGTATTTTAACTGCATTTACAACTGGAGTTATTGTAATGGTTATGCCAATTTTACAGTTAAGACAAGTGATTGCAAACCAACCACTTGCAACTGAAAGTGCTAAAAATATTTCTAAAATACTTGAAAGTAAAATAACAATTAATAAACATGAAACAAAAATATTCGATGAAAAAGTGAAGTCAATAGAATTTCAAGATGCTTCATTTGCTTATCCAAATAGTGATAAAGTTATTTTGAATAAATTAAGTTTGAAATTAGAAGTTGGTAAAAAATATGCATTTGTAGGTCCAACTGGTAGTGGAAAATCTACAATAGCTAAATTGTTGTTAAGATTTTATGATTTAACAACAGGAAATATTTGTATTAATAATCAATTTGATTTAAAACAATTAAATTTAAAAAGTTGATTAGATACAATTGGTTATGTTGATCAAGAACCACAAATTCTAAGTGGAACAGTTATGAACAATATTAAATATGGTTTAGAAAATGCAACAAATGAACAAGCCATAGAAGCTGCTAAAAAAGCAAAATTACATGATTTAATAATGACTTGACCTGATGGTTATGACACTATTTTATTTGAAAGAGGAAGTCAATTAAGTGGGGGACAAAAACAAAGACTTGTAATTGCAAGGTTAATATTGAAAGATCCCCAGATTTTGATTTTAGATGAGGCTACAAGTGCACTTGATAATATTGTTGAAAAAGAAATTCAAATGGAATTAGAAAAATTAATGATAGGAAGAACAACCATTTCAATTGCTCATAGATTAAGCACAATCAAATCATTTGATAAAATATTCGTTTTAGAACCAAATGTGGGGATTATTCAATCAGGAACTTATGAACAATTAATTAAAACTCCAGGATTATTTAAAACTTTATATGAAATTTCAAAATAGTAATCTGTACTATTTAAATGTTTTTTTCTTTAAAATAACGTAAAAAACTATTGATTTTAAGAATAATTTCATATAGAATTTGTTTGCGTATGTTTTACTTGAACGGAGGCCAGTCATGAGTTATAAAATAAAAAATGTAAATGCATTAGTACAAAGACGTGATTATACTAAGGTTTCTGGTGATTTACCATTACCTAATTTAATCGAACTACAAACTGACACATTCGAGTGATTCTTAAAGGAAGGTATCAACGAAGTATTTGGAGAGGTGTTCCCGGTAATTTCTGCCGATGGGGATATCGTTTTAGAGTTAAGTGATTGAGAGTTTAGAGAACCTAGAATGTCAATCATTAAAGCTAAAGAGGAATCAAAGATTTTTGATGCTCCAATTTATGCAAACCTTTCTTTAACAATTCACCAAGAAAATGTGGAGATCTTTAAAGAAGAGATCTCAGGGGACATGCAAACTTTCTTAAAAGGATGATTGCAAGAAAAAATTGAATCAACTGGAGTTGAAATGAAAAATAGCCAAGGACAGCTATACTTTTTTGAATACAAATCAAAAGCTGGAGATAAAGATTCAATTCAAATAGAAATCATTGAAGAAAAAGATGAATTCTACCTAGCAAATATTGATATTTATAAAACTGGAGAAGTTTTCTTTGGAGAATTCCCATTAATGACAGATAGAGGTACTTTCATTATCAATGGTAGTGAAAAAGTTGTTGTTTCACAACTTGTAAGATCACCAGGAAGTTACTTTAAAAAAGAAATGAACCGTAAAAATGGAGAAATGATTTTCTTTGCAGACATCATTCCTTCAAGAGGGACATGATTAGAGTTTGAATTAGATGCTAAAAAAACTTTAGATAACAAAGTATCAAATATTTTTTATGTAAAAATAGATAAATCAAGAAAAACAACAGCTACAAGTTTATTAACAGCATTTAAAATGGATCAAAATATGATTGTTGATCTTTTTGACAATGATGAGATTATTACTTCAAGTTATGAACTTGATGGCTTAACTGGTGACATTGACACTGATTTTGAACATCAAGTACAAGAAATTTATAAAAAAATCCGTCAAGGAGAAACTGCTACAGCTGATGGGGCAAGTAAATACTTATATGGATTATTATTTGATAAAAGAAAATATGATTTAACAAAAGCTGGAAGATTTAAATTACAACAAAAACTAGCTGTAAAAAACAGATTAGTTGGAAGAATAATTGCAGAAGATCTAGTGGATGTTAATGGTAAAGTTGTAATTAAAAAAGATACAGAAATTACAAAAGACATGTTTGCATTAATTGAAGAAACTTTCGATGCAGGGGCAATGATTCAAACAATTAATTTTAATGATGCAATTGAATCTGGAAATGAAATTCAAAAAATTAAGGTATATAAAGATAATGATTTACGTGATCAAACTACATCTGTAATTGGGGTTACTGGAAAATCAAAAGATGAATTCTTAAATGTACCAGATATTATTTCTTCAATCTCATATGCAATTAACTTAATGGATGATATTGGAGAAGTTGATGATATCGATCACTTAGGAAACAGAAGAGTTAGAACTGTTGGAGAATTATTACAAAATCAATTTAGAATCGGTATGATGCGTATTGAAAAAAATATTAAAGAAAAATTAGCAACATCAAACCCATTCAAAATGAAACCATCAAGTATTATTAACAATAAACCATTAACTGCTATTATTGGGGAATTCTTTAACTTGTCACAATTGTCACAATTTATGGATCAAACAAATCCATTAGCAGAATTGACAAATAAACGTCGTCTAACAGCTTTAGGACCTGGGGGACTAAGCCGTGATAGAGCTGCACTTGAAGTTCGTGACGTTCACCCGTCTCACTATGGAAGAATTTGTCCAATTGAAACTCCTGAGGGACCAAATATTGGATTGATTAACAACTTATCAACTTATGCAAGAATTAATGAATTTGGATTTATCGAAACTCCATATAGAAAAGTTAAGTCAGGAAAAGTTATTCTTGGACAATATGAATACTTAACAGCTGATAGAGAAAAAGATTATATTGTGGCTCAGGCCAATATCCAAATTGCAGAAGATGGAACAATCTTAGATGAAAGCGTGATTGCACGTTATAGAGGAGATGACATTATGGCAGCTCCAATTGACGTTGATTTTGTTGACGTTTCACCAAAACAAATTGTTTCAATCGCAACATCATGTATTCCATTCTTGGAAAACGATGATGCCAACCGTGCTTTGATGGGTGCCAACATGCAACGTCAAGCTGTACCATTAATTAATCCAGAATCTCCAATCGTAGGAACTGGTGTAGAACATGAAGCTGCACGTGACTCAGGAGATGCTGTTGTTGCTACTGAAGATGGAATCGTAAAATATGTTGATGCTAAATTGATTTCAATTGAAGGATCAAAAGGAATTAAAAATTACGATTTAAATGACTTTAATAGATCAAATAACGGAACTGCATTAACTCATTTACCAATTGTTAAAGTTGGAGATAAAGTTAAAGCAAGAGATATCTTAGCTGATGGTCCAAGTATGGAAAAAGGAGAATTAGCTTTAGGACAAAACGTTGTTGTTGCCTTTACAACTTGAAATGGTTACAACTATGAGGATGCTGTAATTGTGTCTGAAAGAATTGTAATCGATGATAGATTTACATCAATTCATATTGATGAATATACAATTGAAAGAAGACAAACAAAACAAGGTCCAGAAGAAATCACAAGAGAAATTCCAAACATTAGTGAAGCTAGCAAAAAACACCTTGATGAAGAAGGAATTGTTGCTATTGGAACTGAAGTAAAAGTTGGAGATATTTTAGTTGGTAAAGTTACTCCAAAATCACAAACACAATTATCACCAGAAGATAAATTATTACATGCAATCTTTGGTGAAAAATCAAGAAACGTTAAAGATAATTCATTAAGAGTACCAAATGGTGGAGAAGGAATTATTAAATCAATTAAACGTTTTAGTAGAGCTGATGGTTATGATTTACCAGCAGATATTTTAGAAATTATTAAAATCTATGTTGTTCAAAAACGTAAAATCCAAGAAGGAGATAAAATGGCTGGACGACATGGTAATAAAGGGGTTATTTCAAAAATCTTACCAATTGAAGATATGCCACATATGGAAGATGGAACACCAGTTGACATTATGTTAAATCCACAAGGGGTTCCAAGTCGTATGAATATTGGACAAGTATTAGAAATTCACTTGGGAATGGCTGCTAAAAAACTTGGACTTAAAGTTAACACACCTGTATTTGAAGGGGTTAAAGAAAATGAGTTACAAGAAATTATGGAAGAAGCTGGAATGACAAATTATGGTAAAGTGACTTTAGTTGATGGAAGAACTGGAGAAGCATTTGATAAACCAATTTCTGTTGGAGTTATGTATATGCTAAAACTTTCTCACATGGTTGATGACAAGTTACATACAAGAAACATAGGACCATACTCATTAATTACTCAACAACCATTAGGAGGAAAAGCTCAAAATGGGGGTCAAAGATTTGGAGAAATGGAAGTATGAGCACTTGAAGCATATGGTGCAGCTTACACATTGAGAGAAATCTTGACTATTAAATCTGATGATATTAAAGGTCGTATTAAAACTTATGAATCAATTGTTAGATCAAAACCAATTCCAAAACCAGGAATTCCAGAATCATTTAATGTTCTTACAAAAGAAATTATGGGTCTTGGATTTGACATGCACATGATTGATGAAGAAGGAAACAAAGTACAAATTAATGCTTATGAAGATGAAATTATTGAAACAGAATTTGATGATATTGAAATTCCAGGATTAAATGATTCATTTGATAGCAAAGATATTAAAGACTATAGTGAACCAGATGATGAAGCTGTTAGTGAAGATGACGATGACATCTTTGGTGGCGACTTTGATGATTTAGACGATTAATTAGGAAAGGAAGTTAAATAGATGGCAAATAAAAGAATGATTAAAATTGAACTAGCTTCTCCTGATGTAATCAGAAGCTGATCTCGTGGTGAAGTTACTAAACCTGAGACTATTAACTATAAAACTTTAAAAACTGAAAAAGAAGGTCTATTTGATGAAAGAATCTTTGGACCAACTAAAAACTACGAATGTAGTTGTGGAAAATATAAAAAAGTAAAAAACAAAGGAAAAGTTTGTGAACGTTGTGGAGTTGAAATTACTGAATCAATCGTGAGACGTGAAAGAATGGGTCACATTGAATTAGAAGAACCTGTAACTCACATTTGAATGTTAAAAGTTGCACCAAGTAGAATTGCTTCAATTTTAGATTTAAAAACTAAAGAAGTAGAAGAAGTAGTTTACTTTGTTAGTCACATTGTTTTAGATCCAGGAAATTCAAAACACCTTAAAAAAGGAATGGTTTTAGATTTAGGAAATGCTAAAGCAAGTTTAAAAACAAGAGAAAAATTATTAAAAACTCTTGAAGATATTAAAGAGGAATTAGAACCAGATTCATTCCAATGAAAAAGAGCTGACAACTTAATTGCTCAGTTAAAATCTTCTTCAACTCCATTCTCAATGGATGAAGCCGCAACTTTTATTGCAAGAAACATTAATGCAAAATTTGGAATTGGTGCAAGTGCAATTGAAGAATTATTACAAAACATTAATTTAGATGCAGAAATTGAAAAAATTAAAGAAGATTTAAAAGAGCGTAAAGGTTCAACAGAACAAAATAAAATGATGAAACGTTTAGAAGTTTTAGATTCATTAAAAAAATCTAATTCTAAACCTGAATGAATGATCTTACGTGTAATTCCAGTTATTCCTCCAGACATTAGACCAATTATTCAATTGGATGGTGGAAGATTTACAACTAGTGAAATTAACGACTTATACAGAAGAATTATTATTAGAAATGAGCGTCTAAAAAAAGTTAAATCAATGGGTGCTCCAAGTATTATTGTTAACAATGAAAAACGTATGCTTCAAGAAGCAGTTGATGCTTTATTGGACAACGAACGTAAACCAAGACCAGTTACTGGTAAAGATAAACGTGCATTAAAATCATTAACTTCAATCTTAAAAGGAAAACAAGGTAGATTTAGACAAAACTTACTTGGAAAACGTGTTGACTATTCAGGACGTTCAGTTATTGCAATTGGTCCAGACTTAAAAATGTATCAAGCTGGAATTCCAAGAGACATGGCAATTACATTGTTTAAACCATTTGTAATCAAAAGATTACAAGAAAAAGAACTTGCAGAAAACGTAAAAGTTGCAGAAAAAATGATTTTATCAAATGATGCAAAAGTTTGAGATATTTTAGAAGAAGTAATTAAAGATAGACCAGTTTTATTAAACCGTGCTCCAACTCTTCACCGTTTAGGAATTCAAGCATTTGAACCTAAATTGGTTAAAGGAAAAGCAATTCGTTTACACCCATTAGTAACAACAGCATTTAACGCCGACTTTGACGGGGACCAAATGGCTGTTCACTTACCGATTAGTGATGAAGCAGTTGCTGAAGCTAGAGCTTTAATGTTAGGAAGTAAAGCAATTTTGGGACCAAAAGATGGTAAACCAATTGTTACTCCAACTCAAGATATGATTCTTGGAAACTACTACATTACTACTGAAGAAAAAGAAACTGAAACTAATGGTATCAAAGGTCAAGCAACATTATTTGCAAGTTATCAAGAAGTTAAAATTGCATATGAAACACAATCTGTTTCATTAAATGCAATTGTGGCAATGCCTGTAAGTGAATTAAAAAACAAAATGTTTGCAGAAGAAGATCAAGATAAATACTTGATTACAACTGTTGGAAAAATCTTTTTCAACCAAATGTTTGTTGAACAATTCCCATGAATTGTTAACCACAATATCTTAAATGCAGAAACAGAAATTAAAAACTTCTTAGTTGATTCAAATACAGACTTAAATGCTTATATTGAAAATGAATATACAATTCAACAACCAATTAAGAAAAAAGAACTTTCATTAATTATTGAAAGATACTTTAAAGTATATGGTGCACAAAAAACAGCACAAATGTTAGATAACATGAAGGATTTAGGATTTAAATTCTCTTCAAAATCTGGAACAACAATTAGTGCTGCTGACGTTGTTGCCTATACTCAAAAATTTGATGATTTCAAAATTGCAGATGAAAAAGTTAACCAAATTACTGAATTCTATAACATGGGAATGCTTACAAAAGCTGAGAAAAAACGTCGTGTTATTGCAATTTGATCATCAGTTAAAGATAAAATCCAATCAAAACTTGAAGGTGTTCTAAAACAAGATCCAAAAAACCCTGTATTTGTTATGGCCGATTCAGGAGCTCGTGGTAACGTATCTAACTTTACACAGCTTGTAGGTATGAGGGGTCTGATGAATGACCCTAAAGGGGACATTAAAGAAATTCCAATTAAATCAAGTTTTAGAGAAGGATTAACTGTGTCTGAATACTTTATTTCTACTCACGGTGCCAGAAAAGGGATGGCCGACGTTGCCTTAAAAACTGCCGATTCAGGGTACTTAACTCGTAGACTTGTAGATATTTCACAAGAAATTATTGTAACAGAAGAAGATTGTGGATCTAAAAATGGATTTAACGTTTATTCAATTATTGAAACAAAACACAATAACATTATTGTGCCATTAAAAGATAGATTAACAGGAAGATACACATTCCAAGAAGTTGTTGATAAAAACAACAAAGTGATTGCACAAGCAAATACTTTAATTACTGCAGAACTTGCTGATGCAATTGTTGGTGCTGGAGTTGAAGACGTTCTAATTAGAACAGTATTAACTTGCAACACAAATCGTGGAGTATGTAGAAAATGTTATGGAATCAACTTAGCAACAGGACATGAAGTTGCACTGGGTGAACCAGTTGGAGTTGTGGCTGCTCAATCAATTGGAGAGCCAGGAACTCAGCTTACAATGCGTACTTTCCATACTGGAGGGGTTGCTGGGGGAGCAGATATTACTCAAGGATTACCTCGTATTAAGGAATTACTTGACGTAACTACTCCTAAAGGTTCAATTGCAATTATTTCACAAATTGATGGAACTGTAAAAGAAGTTAAAGAAGAAGATGGAATCTTAAGTATTCTTGTTGCATCTGACCAAGACGAAAGAAAATACAAATCACAATATGGAGCGATTGCTCGTGTTCAAGTTGGAGACTTTGTAAAACGTGGTAAAAAACTTACTGAAGGTGCAATTAACATTAAAGAACTACTTGAAGTTGCAAAAATTGAAGATGTACAAAACTACATCTTAAAAGAAGTTCAAAAAGTTTATCGTTTACAAGGGATTGAAATTTCTGATAAATATATTGAAATTATTGTTAAACAAATGTTAAACAAAGTTAAAATTATTGATTCAGGAGAAACAAACTTGTTACCAGGAGAAATTATTTCTTCAAGAACTTACAAAAATGAAGTATTGACTTCAATTACTGCTGGTAAAAAACCACCATTGGCAAAACATGTTATCTTTGGTATTAAAAAAGCACCACTTGAATCTGATTCATGATTATCAAGTGCTTCATTCCAAGATACAGCACGTGTTCTTGTAAAAGCAGTTATTAAAGGAAAAGTTGATAAACTAGAAGGATTAAAAGAAAACATTATGTTAGGAAACTTAATCCCAGCAGGAACAGGTTTAACTGGATCTGCAGATATCATTCAAAAAGGAAAAGAAACTTACGAATCTGAGTACTAGAAATTAAACATCTCATTAAAGAGATGTTTTTTTATTTTTCAATACAATACTTTAATTTTTAGTGTATATTTTTAAAAGGGAGAAATGAAAAATGAAGATATATATTGGAAATGATCATACGGGAGTGGAAATGAAAGATTTCATTAAAAATCACTTAGTTAACAATGGTTATGAAGTTATTGATTTAGGAACAAATACTCAACAATCTGTTGATTATCCTAATTTTGGTAAAGATGTTGCACAAAAGACAGTTGCAGATCCAGGAAGTTTTGGAATTGTAATTTGTGGAACTGGAATTGGTATATCAATCGCTGCTAACAAAGTTAAAGGTGCAAGAGCTGCGCTTTGTTATGAACAAGAAACAGCAAAACTTTCAAGAGAACATAATAATGCAAATATTTTAGCTCTTGGAGCTCGTGTTATTGCAAATCATAAAGCAATCGGTTTAGTAGATATTTTTCTTTCTACTGAATTTGAAGGTGACAGACACTCAAAAAGAGTGGACATGTTAAACGATTAAAACAATAAGAGGAGAAAATTTATATGGCATTTACTGTAATTAAACATCCACTTATCTTAGATAAGTTAACAAGAATGAGAAAAACAGAAACAAGTTCAAAAGACTTTAGAGAAAATTTAAATGAAATTGGTCAATTAATGGCTTATGAAGTTTTTAGAGATGTTCCTCTAAAAGAAATTGAAATTGAAACTCCAGTTACAAAAACTACTGGATACACTGTTGATATTCCTGTTGTCTTAATTCCAATTATTAGAGCGGGATTAGGAATGACAGAAGGAATTCAACGTTTAGTTCCCACTTCAAGAATTGCTCACATTGGTTTATATAGAAATGAAGAAACATTAACTCCAGTTCAATATTTTGCAAAAAAAACTGAAGATATTGATAAGAGTTATGTTTTAGTAGTTGACCCAATGTTGGCAACGGGAGGAAGTGCAGCTAAAGCAATTGAAATTGCTAAAGGTTGAGGAGCAAAAAATATCAAATTCGTATGTTTGGTCGCAGTACAAGAGGGTGTTGACAAAATATTAAGTGAACATCCAGACGTAGAAATTTATACAGCAAGTTTAGATCCAATTTTAAATAATGACGGGTACATCGTACCTGGTTTAGGAGATGCTGGAGACAGAATCTTTGGAACAAAATAATCACTTTTTAGTGATTATTTTTTTATCTAAATTTAAGAGAATTAATTTCTAAAAATCTTGTAAGTAATTGTAGTAAAAAAACCTTAATAAAGGATTTTTTGAATTCACAATTTTAAATTTGTTTTTTTAGCAAACACAAAAATTTAATAGACATATTATATTTTTGGTAGTATTATTTATTAGATGGAACCTTTAAGAGGGTGAAATATGTTTAAAACGTTTTTTATAAATAACAAAATGAGAATTATATCAATTTTAGTACCAATTTACATGTCCATAACAATAACTTTTTTTGTATTGGCTATAGTTGGTATTATTGATTATTCTTGACTGTTTGGATATTTTTTATCAACAGCCTTTGGGTTCACGTCATTTATATGCTTGAAGATTTCAGTTGAAAAGTTAAAAGATAATCAAAATTATTTTTTATTTCTATTCTTTTCAATTTTAAGATTTGGGATATATTTGGTTCCATTCCTTATAAGTGTCTATTTGCCAGACGCCTTTAATTTATTTGGCGTTTTGATTGGATTTTTATACTCACTAGTATTACTAGTTGTATTTAAAAACTAATGCAAATAAATTTTTATATGGTATTTTTTAAAACAACTTTTTAAGGGGGGATACTATGCTATTTGCATTAGATCAAGTACTTGAATCCTGAAAAGATATAACCCCGCAATTAACTTCTATAGTTCTAACTTTTATTATTATCTGTACATTTTGTATTGTCTATAATGTAAAGGTTAGAAATCTAAAAGAGGGTCAAGAACTAAGTGGATTTTTAGTATTAACAGAGTCATTTATTATGACAATGGAAAATATGGTTGTTAATGTTATGGGAAAAAAATTCAAACATTTAACACCTTATGCTATGTATCTATTTATGTACATTATTGTTTCATCTGTGATTGCTCTTTTAGGTTTTGAACCATTAACAAGTTCACTAACAGTTACTTTATCGATGGCTTTGATATCATTTATTGGTATCTATTATTATGGATTGCGATATCAAAGATTTTTATTCTTTCAAAGATATCTATATAATCCAATCGATATAATAACTCAGTTTGTGCCAATCCTATCTTTATCATTTAGGTTATTTGGAAATATCTTGGCTGGTTCAATTGTCTTGGGATTATTATATGGAACATTAATAAATGCACAAGGAGCTATATTTGGCTTTAGTGGAATCGCTCAAGAAATCTTTGATGAAGGCGATTTTAGTGCACAATTCACTTATTGATGATCTGGATTTAACTTTTTATCAGTGGCATTATTGCCGTGATTACATCTATACTTTGATTTATTTGATGGATTAATCCAAGCAATCGTGTTTACAATGTTGACATTATCTTATTGAGCAAATGCTAAAAACGGAGAACATGAAGTTTCAAATGAGCCGGTTGAAAGAGATAATATCAAAAAACTTAAAATTAGAATGAAAAAAAATAAAACTAAAAAAGTAGAAATTATTAAATAAAATGAAGAGGAGAAATTTATTATGTTTGCAGAAATGTTTTCAAACTTTTATATGACTTTTGCTGGTAACTTAATCTCAGTTTATTCTGTATTTTTAGCAGAAGATACAATCGAAACTGGTAAAGGATTATTAGCAATCGGTGCTGGATTAACTGGTATCGGAATGATCGGTGCATCAATCGGACAAGGAATGGTTGGTTATGGTGCATGTTTAGCAATCGGAAGAAATCCAGAAGTAGCTTCAAAAATTACTTCAACTTTAATTATTACTGCTGGTTTCTGTGAATCTGGTGCAATTTACGCTTTAGTTATTGCTCTATTAATTCTGTTTGTTCTTTAATAGATGTTAAATTTATTAGCAAGCACACCAGGTATACCGGAAATTACTAAAGCGTTATTTCCAAATTTACCAAATTTTATAGCTCACGTATTATCAACAATAATTATTATTATTTTCTTATCAAAACTTGTTTATAAACCATTTAAAAAATTGGTAGCGGAACGTAGAAGAAAAATTAATGAATTATTAGATGATGCTTCATCAAAACAAGCTTTAGCAAATAAAGATAAAAAAGATGCTGCAAAATTGCTAATTAAGGCAAGAGAAGAATCAAAAGAAATTTTGGTGCAAGCAAAAAGCGAAGCTGATGTTTTGAAGTTTGATATTATTGATACAGCCAAAGAAGAGGCTCAAAATATTCACGAACATGCAAAACAAGCTATAGAATTTGAAAAAGACGAAGCACAAGAAAATATTAGACAAGAAATTATAGATCTTGCTTTTATGGCTGCTGAAAAAATCATGGCCACAAATGTAAATGAAGATGTTAATAAAAAATTGATAGAAGAATTTTTAAATAAAATTGACGATTAATTATGTTTGCAAAACAAAGTTTAATTAAAAGTTGAGCAATTGCAATTAGTGACATTGCTTTAGAAACAAACAACGTTGAGCAATTTTTAAAAACATCATCAGATCTATCACATATCTTTTTAGATAACCAAGATTTAAATGATCTTTTATCTAATAAGTTTGTTCCATTAGAAACAAGAAATAAAGTTTTAGAGAATATCTTTTCAAAAGAAATAGATATAACTCTTTTAAACACTTTGAAATTAATTGTTGAAAGAGATTTAATCTCTGCAACACCTTACATTTTTAGAGAAGTTGAAAAAAAATTATTGCAAGAAACAAATACAGTTAAAGGAATTGTTTATTCAATTAATAAATTAGACAAAAGTTTAATTGATTTGTTTGAGCAAAAATTTACAAAAAAACTAAATAAAAAAGTTATGCTAGTCAATGAAATCAAAACTGATTTGATTGCAGGAATTCGTGTCCAAGTTGATGGTAAAAAATATGATTCATCAATTCAAGGAAAAGCTCATGACATGAAAAGAAAAATTAAACAATATAGAAAATAGGGTGAGATTATGCCATTAAAAATTAATGAAATTTCTGAAGTAATTAAAAAACAAATCCAAGAATATGGAAAAGACTTAGTAGTTCAAGAAACAGGAACTGTTGCAAGTATTGGTGATGGTGTTGCCTTGTTATTTGGATTAGATAAAGTAATGATGGGTGAGTTATTAATTTTTAACGATGATATTTATGGTATGGCTTTAAATTTAGAAGATGGTGCTGTTGGTGCTGTTGTTATGGGGAATGATTCTCAAATTAAACAAGGAAGTATTGTTAAAAGAACTGGAAAAGTTGTTGAAACTCCAGTTGGCGATACTTTATTGGGAAGAGTATTAGATGGAATTGGAAATCCAATTGATGGTAATGGTCCTTTAGGAAAAATTAAGCATAGTCCAGTTGAAAGAATTGCTTCAGGAGTTATGTCAAGAAAATCTGTTGATCAACCACTTGAAACTGGAATTTTGTCAATTGATTCAATTATTCCAATTGGAAAAGGCCAAAGAGAATTAATTATTGGAGATCGCCAAACTGGAAAAACTGCAATTGCAGTTGATGCTATCATTAATCAAAAAGGAAAAAATGTTAAATGTATCTATGTGGCTATTGGTCAAAAAGAATCAACAGTTGCACAAGTTGTTGAAAAATTAAAACAAGCAGGAGCAATGGAATTTACAACTGTAATTTCTGCTTCAGCTAGTGAACCAGCTCCAATGCAATACATTGCTCCTTATACTGGAGTATCAATTGCAGAAGAATGAATGGAAAATGGTGATGATGTACTAATTGTTTATGATGATTTATCAAAACATGCGATTGCATACAGAACTTTAGCATTACTTCTTCGTAGACCACCAGGTCGTGAAGCTTATCCTGGGGATGTATTTTACTTGCATTCAAGATTGTTAGAAAGAGCTGCAAGAGTAAATGAAAAATTTGGTGGAGGAAGCATTACTGCTTTACCAATTATTGAAACTCAAGCAGGAGATATTTCAGCATATATTCCTACAAATGTAATTTCAATTACTGATGGACAAATTTTCTTGTCTGAACAATTATTTAATTCAGGAATTCGTCCAGCAGTTGATACAGGATTATCAGTTTCAAGAGTTGGTTCTGCTGCACAAATTAAAGCTGTTAAACAAATGGGAGGAACTTTAAAATTAGAGTTAGCCCAATATTATGAATTACAAGCATTTGCAAAATTTGGAAGTGACTTGGATGAATCAACAAAAGCAACTTTAGATCATGGTGCAAAAATTGTTGAATTATTAAAACAAAGACAATTTAGTCCAATCAATCAAATTGTTCAATCAATTATTTTATTGGCAATTAAGGAAAGATTGATTAAATGATTACCAGTTAATGAAATGATAAATTTCAAATCAGAATTAATTAAACATTTTAAATTAAATGAAAAAGCAAAAGCCTTGAAAAAATTATTAATTACAGAAAAGGCTTATGATGAAGAGCTAACACAAAAAGTTAAAAAAGAAGTTATTATAGTTTTAAAAAATGTAATCAAAAATATCACAGATTGAGATGCAACTAATTATGGTTCAATTGAAGAATGAAACGCTTTAAAATAAAATGGCCAATTTAAGTGAATTAAAATCACAAATCTCATCTGTAAATGACATTGGTAAAATTACTGGGGCAATGGAATTAGTTGCAACAGCTAAGCTAAAAAGAATCTCAAAAAGAGTTGGTGACATTCATCAATATTTAGAAGAAGTTTATAATGTTTTTAATTACATTATTAATCACTCTGAAGATTCAATCTATTTAAAAAAACCAAATCAAGAAATTAAAAAAACTCTTTGAGTTGTAATATCTTCAAATCTTGGTTTATGTGGAGGATATAATTCAAATATCTTCAAACTTATTAATAATAAAATTAAAAGCAATGATGAAGTTGTTGCTATTGGTTCAAAAATTTTGAGTCACTGTAATTCAAATAATTTGAAAGTTAAAAAATCACTATTAGATGTGGATGTTAACTTTACAAGTGATCAAGCAAAAAATTTAGCATCAGATTTATTATCAATTTATTCACAAGGTGAAGTTGATGCAATTAATATTGTTTATACAAAATTTATTAATAATGCTACTTTTGAACCATCAATTATAAATCTATTTCCAATTATTAAAGATAAAACAGTTACTTCAAGTGAAGATATTTTGTTAGAACCAGATCCAGAAACTATTTTGGCAACAAGTGTATCTTTATATTTAAATACAATAATATTTGGAACTATTTTAGAATCTCAACTTTCAGAACAAGCAAGTAGAAGAACTGCCATGGAAGCTGCAACAAAAAACGGAAAAGAATTATCACATACTTTAAATATTGCTTACAACAGAAAAAGACAAGAGAATATTACTCAAGAAATTTCTGAAATTGTTGGTGGTGCAAATGCACAAAATGATGAATAATTCTTAGGAGGAAGATAATTTATGAAAACTAGTGAAGGTAAAGTTGTTCAAGTTTTAGGTCCAGTTGTTGATGTTCGTTTTGAACCAAAACAAATGCCAGAACTTTACAATACAATTGAAGTAGATAATCAAGGAACAAAACTGGTATTAGAAGTAGTTCAACATATTGGAGACAATTTAGTAAGAACTATTTCTATGGGACCAACTGAAGGTTTAGTAAGAGGAATGAAAGGCTTTAATACAGGAGCACCAATTAGTGTTCCAGTTGGAGACAAAGTATTGGGAAGAATGTTTAATGTTCTTGGAGATCCAATCGATGAAAAACCACCAGTTGATTCTATTAGAATGCCAATCCACAGAAGTGCACCAAACTATGATGAATTAACAACATCTGCAGAAATTTTAGAAACTGGAATTAAAGTTGTTGACTTAATGATGCCCTTTTCAAAAGGGGGAAAAATTGGTTTATTTGGTGGAGCTGGAGTTGGAAAAACAGTTTTAGTTCAAGAATTAATAAATAACGTTGCAAAAGCCCATGGGGGAATTTCAGTTTTTGCTGGAGTTGGAGAAAGAACAAGAGAAGGAAATGACTTGTATTATGAAATGATTGAAGCTGGAGTTATTGATAAAACTAGTTTAGTCTTTGGTCAAATGAATGAACCTCCAGGAGCAAGAATGAGAGTTGCTCTTAGTGGTTTAACAATTGCAGAGTACTTTAGAGATGAAAAAAATCAAGATGTCTTATTATTTATTGACAACATTTTTAGATTTACACAAGCAGGAAGTGAAGTATCTGCATTATTGGGAAGAATGCCTTCAGCTGTTGGTTACCAACCAACTTTGGCAACAGAAATGGGTGCTTTGCAAGAAAGAATTACTTCAACTAAAAAAGGAAGTATTACATCAGTACAAGCAGTTTATGTGCCTGCCGATGACTTAACAGATCCAGCACCAGCAACAACTTTTGCTCACCTTGATGCAAGAGTTGTTCTTGATAGATCAATTGCTGCATTGGGAATTTATCCTGCAATTGATCCATTAAGTTCAAGTTCAAGAATGCTTGACCCAACTGTTGTTGGAGAAGAACATTATAGTGTTGCTTTAAAAGTGCAAGAAACATTACAAAAATATAAAGAACTACAATCAATTATTGCAATTTTAGGAATGGATGAATTATCTGATGAAGATAGAACTGTAGTTAATAGAGCAAGAAAAATTCGAAACTTTATGTCTCAACCATTTACTGTTGGAGAAAAATTCACAGGAAGAAGTGGGAAATATGTTCCTGTCAAAGATACAATTACATCATTTAAAGCAATTCTCGATGGTGAATTAGATCATATACCTGAAACTTTATTTATGTATGCTGGATCAATTGAAGAAGTTCAAGAAAGAGCTAAAAAGAATAAATAATGCCAATTAATTTAAAAATAATTACTCCAGAAGGAACTTATATTGATAATGTACCAGTTGACTGAGTCAATGTTCAAACAAATGCTGGAGAGATGACAATTTATCCTCGACATGCTCAACTTGTTTCAACATTAAAAATTGGAACTATTAAATTTACAAATGAACAAGGATTAAAATACATTCATGTTCATAGGGGAATTTTACAAGTTACAAAAGATCAAGTTAAAATATTGACACAATGATTATATGAGATTGATGCAAAAGGTAAAAAGATCGGTCCAAAAAAATAAAACAACGCTTTTTAAAGCGTTGTTTTTTAGTCTTTTAAGATATATTCATGTTTTAATTCTTCTAGACCATCAAGACGTTTTTTTCTTTCATCAATTTGGTTTAAAACTTTATTTTCAATAATTCTTGTAAATGCTCACATTTTTTCACGTTTTAAAAATCCCATAAAGCGAATATAGTTAACTCTTAAAGGTTTAAAATTAATGCGTCCAATACTTACATTTTTAAGAATTTTGGCAATTTTTTTATTTAAAAGAATTTGTTCTTTTGCTCTTAAAAGTTTTTCACGATGATCAATTGTAAAGTCATCTAAATTTTCAAAAATGTTTTCAACACAACCATATTTTTCAATTAATTTAATTGCAGTATTATAATGCATTCCTTTAACACCTTTGATGTTATCTGAGTGATCACCAATTAGACTTTTCATATCAGGAATTTGACAAGGTTTGCAACCAAAACGTTTGAAAACTTCTTTTTCAGTAATAACTTCTCTTGAAGTTTTTTTAGATTGTTGTGAAATAACACAAACATCTTTAGAAACTAATTGATAAGTATCTTTATCATTTGAAATGATATCAACGCGATATCCCAATTTAACAGCAACTCTAGCAACAGTTCCCATAATGTCGTCACCTTCATATTGACATTTTTCATATCATGGTATATTTGCAGAAGTTAAAAAATCTCTAACCAATTGCATTTGGGGAATTAAATCACAGGGTGTTTCTTTTCTTGTTGCTTTATATGCTGGATATAATTCTTTTCTTCAACATTCTTTTCCCACATCAAATGTAACAATTATTGTGTGATATTCATTTGACTCAATCATTTCGTGAATTTTGGCAACAAATACATAAACTGCATTGATTAAAACCCCATCACGATTTACAGCTACTTTTTTACGTTTAAGTGAACCATAATAACCTTTATGTAATAGATGATAGCCATCAACTATAACAATTTTTTTCTTTAATTCTTGTTGTATATCCATTTTTGTTAACTCCTAATAATAACCGTTAGCTATTGTTCTTTCTATAATTAATTTGTTGATTGAATTTAATAAGTTTAAGTCAAATAATAAAAATTCATAACTTACATTATCATTATCAAAGATTGAATTGAGCAAATCAATCTTATTTAAATGCACAAAATTGTTCACAAGTTTAATACTTGCAATATTAAAAACAATTGAGACTTTATTTGTTAAAATTAATTCTCTAGAAGTGATTTGTTTTAAAAGGTCAATAGCTCCGTTGCTATATGCTCTTTGTAAACCACCAGTTCCCAATTTGATACCCCCATAGTATCTCACACAAAAAATAATTATGTTTGTTAAATCATTAATTTGAATTAATTTTAAAAGTGGTTCACCTGCAGTCCCAGTTGGTTCACCATCATTGTTATAACCATATTTAATATCATCAACACCATATTGATAAGCTCAGCAATTGTGACGCGCATCAGGCTTAGAATATTTATTAATAAAATTATTGAGATCTTCTTTTGAATTTATGTAGCCTATGTAAGTAATGAATTTTGATTTCTTAATTGTTTCTTGGAAAACATATACTTGTTTGTTATCAAGAACTTTCATTTCATGAAATCCCCTTCGTTACAAATAATATTTTACCCTATTAAAGAAAAATTAAAACCCTAAATTAAATTTAATGTTAGTGATAATAATATATTTTTAAATCTAGTTAAAAACTACAAAATACAAAGAAAGTAAGCTTATTGCACTAATCATTTATTTGTTTTTAAAAACAGTTAAAAAACTATATAATTAATATGTTGTTTATACAAATAAAAACAGAAGGGAAGATGCTGTTATGGCACGTGATACTGGTATTATTAAAAAACATGGTAAACTTGCAGACTTAATTATTGCTCAAGATGAAGTTTATTCAAAATTAACAGATCAACAACTTAGAGATAAAACAGAAGAATTTAAAGAAAGATTAACAAAGGGAGAAACTCTTGATGATATTTTAATTGAAGCATATGCAACAGTTAGAGAAGCGGCATTTAGAGTTTTAAAAATGAAAGCTTATAAAGTTCAGTTGATTGGGGGTATTATTTTACACCAAGGAGATATTGCTGAAATGAAAACTGGGGAAGGAAAAACTTTAACAGGTTTATTTCCCGCATATTTAAATGCTTTAACAGGTTTAGGAGTTCATGTTGTTACAGTTAATGAATATTTATCTCGAAGAGATAGCGAAATTAACGGTCAAGTTTATAATTTTTTAGGTTTATCTGTTGGATTAAATGGAAGAGATTTACCAAAGGATAAAAAAAGAGCAGCTTATGCTCAAGATATTACTTATACAACTAACTCAGAATTGGGTTTTGATTACTTAAGAGATAACATGGTTTATAATTTTAACCAAAAAGTACAAAGAAAATTAAATTACGCAATTATTGATGAGGCTGACTCAATTTTAATAGATGAAGCAAGAACACCATTAATTATATCTGGGGGAAGTCAAAACAGAATCAATATGTACAAAGCAGCTGATGCTTGCGCCAAAACTTTAAAAGAAGTTGAAGATGTAGAAATTGATTTAGAATCAAAGCAAGTTTATTTAACAGATGTAGGAATTAAAAAAGCACAAAAATACTTTAGTATTGATAGTTTATTTGATGTTAGAAATACAGAAATTTTTCACTTGGTAATGAATGCACTAAGAGCTAATTTTACTTTTAGAGCAGAAGTTGAATATACTGTTCAAGATCGCGAAATTGTTTTAATTGATCAATTTACAGGAAGAACAATGCCAGGTAGAGCATATAGTGATGGATTACAACAAGCTTTACAAGCTAAAGAAGGTGTACCAATTGAAGAAGAAACTTCAACATTGGCAACAATCACTTATCAAAACTTCTATCGTTTATACAATAAACTTTCAGGGATGACAGGAACTGCCAAAACTGAAGAAGAAGAATTTATTAAAATCTATAATACTAGAGTAATTGTTTGTCCTACAAATAGACCTATAATTAGAAAAGATGAACCAGATTTAACTTTTGGAACTCGTCATGCAAAATTAAAAAAATTAATGGTAGATATTCAAGAACTAAATGATATTGGAAGACCAATTTTGATTGGAACAACAAGTGTTGAATCAAGTGAACAAGTGGCACGTTATTTAGAAAAAGCTGGACTTACATATGAAATGATTAATGCTAAAAATCACCATAGAGAAGCCGAAATTGTTGAAAAGGCTGGTCAATTAAAAGCAATTACGTTAGCAACAAATATGGCTGGTCGTGGAACTGACATTAAGTTAACTGAAGAAACAAGAAATCTTGGTGGACTATTTGTTATGGGAATTGAGCGAAACGAAGCTAGACGTATTGATAACCAATTACGTGGACGTGCTGGAAGACAAGGAGATCCTGGTAGTTCAAGATTCTATATTTCAATGGAAGATGATTTAATGGTAAGGTTTACTGCTCCAAAAGTTAGAGAAATGTTTTTAAAACTTGGTGATGACCACATTAAATCAAAAATGTTTACAAGAGCAATTACTAATGCTCAAAAGAAACTTGAAGGTTTAAACTTTGATCAAAGAAAAAATGTTTTAGATTATGACAATATTTTAAGTCAACAACGTGAAGCAATGTATGCTCAAAGAGATGACATTTTATTACAAGAAGATTTAAAAGTAGTATTGTCAAAATTCCAATACACAATTGCATATGAAATAGTAGAAGAATGTTCTGAACTTGTAAGAGGTGAAAGGACAGTTAATGTTGCTCAATTAATTGAAGCTCTAAATGAAAAATATATCATTACAAATTCAATTGCATCAACTGATTTATTAGGTTTAGAAAAAGCTGCAATGGCTAGAATTATTCAACAAAAAATGATGGAGTTATATATTGGCAAAACTGGTTCAGTTCCAGAAAATGTAATTCATGAAATGGAAAGAAGAACTATTTTACAAGCATTTGATAAACATTGAACTTACCATATTAACTTAAGTCAAAAATTGAGAAGTGGAATTTACTTGCAACAATATGCACAAAATAATCCATTGCATGAATATGTTGAAGAGTCATCAAGATTGTTTAACAAAATGAAAGTTAATATTGCTAAAGATTCACTTGAGCGTTTATATGATTCATTTATATCTAATGGACAACCTCAAGAAAATAATAGTGAAGTAAAAATTAATCTTAAAAAAGAAGCTCAACCTCAAAAAATAGTTAATGTTACAGAAAAAGACATTGATGCAATTTTAGAAGAGATTGGGATTGAAAAAGAAAAATTCTCAAGACCAAATGTTGAAAAACGTTTTGAAGAGTTAAGAGAAGAGGCCAAAGAAAAACCAGAAGTCTTACGTAAACTTGATTTACAATATCATGTTTTAAATGGGTTAATGACAAAATTAGATAATATGTTTGTTCAACAAAGAGACATGATGAAAAATTTAAGTCAAGAACAAATTGATGGTATTGTTGAAAAGTTTGGTTTAAAAGAAAAAAACTTTACTCCTCAAGATGTTAGAAATAGTTTTGAAAAACTAATGAAAGACATTCCAGAGAATGAACATGATAAATTAATTTTAGAATCACAAATTTTATTAGCAGTTTCTATTGAGCTTGCAAAAAAACAAAGTGAAAAAAATAAAGAGTCAAAAGATCCTGTAGATAATAAAGGTGAATTTGTAATTAAAGATAAAGAAGGAAATGTTAAAAAAGTAATTAAAACAAATCCTGATGGTTCAATTGCAGATGATGAAATTGAAGATACAGAAAAAATTGTTACAAAAACAAAAATAGGATAATTAAAAACCACTTTACTATAAAGTGGTTTTTATATTTTTTAGATTATTCAACAATATTGTGTTTTTTTAATATTTGTTTTAATCTCTTTATTTCTTCACGATGCATTGATTTTTCTTTTTCAACTTTTTCAGTCAGAATTTTTATTTGTTCATTCATTGATTTATACATATCAATACATTGCTGTGATATTTTTGGCATTTTTAATTCCACCTTTAAACTTATAAATCTGTTATAGGAAAGAATAAATTTATTTATAATTTTAATTTTTTTACTTTCCATTTGCATTATATCATCAATGGTTAATTCTCAATTAAATAATGTATGATTAAATTTAATTCCAAAAGTAGTTTCAATAAATTGTGTGAATAGATAGTGGTTTTTATCAGTATCAAAGTAATCTCCAGTGAATCATTGTTTAACTTCTTTATCAATTGGTTTACTTTGTTGGACAATTGCAGATAAAAATAGATTTTTATTTGATATTTGTTTTTTAAAACTTGTCATATTATTTTTCCCCCATTATAGTTATCGTTATAAAAAATCTGAAATTGTACAATAATTTTAAATTTAGAAGTTCCACATGATAGATCCACTTATAAGGAAACATTTTTAACCTTGCTTTTTTTTTTTTTTTTTGTATAAATAAGTTGAGCATATTTTTGATTAGAATCAAATACTAGGACATTTTATTATTTCTAGTATATTTTTAGAAACTATAAATTAATAATAAAAAACTTTAATTAATTCAGCTTTTGAGTGGTAAATTTAATACAAGATAGATCATAGTTTTAAGAATATTAAAAACCCTATTGTTTTTAATATTTTAGAGAATAATAAAGATTTATTATTAATTTACGATTTAAAGGAGATATATGGAAAATTGATTTATACATTTTGGTACTGAAATATTAGGCACAATGTTATTAATTATTTTAGGTAATGGTGTTGTTGCAAATATAATTTTAAAAGATACCAAAGGAGAAAATGGGGGATGAATAGCAATTACAGCAGGATGAGCTCTTGCTGTAATATTAGCTGCAACAATTGCTTCGGGTTTAGATGGAAAAGCACATTTAAATCCTGCAGTAACAATTGCAATGCTTATTAATGGATGAGAATCAAATGTGGGTGATTTAGGTTTAATACCTTTATTCTTTATTGGACAATTGATTGGAGCTATTTTAGGTCAAATCATTGTAGATATTTTTTACATTAAACATATAACACATACAATTTCTTCAGGAGCAGCTGCTAATGTATTAGGTATGCATAGTACTGGTCCAACCCATAGAAATGTATTCTTAAACTTCTTTGCTGAATTTGTTGGA
The DNA here is from genome assembly GCF_000565175.1 of Spiroplasma culicicola AES-1. Classification (NCBI taxonomy): domain Bacteria; kingdom Bacillati; phylum Mycoplasmatota; class Mollicutes; order Entomoplasmatales; family Spiroplasmataceae; genus Spiroplasma; species Spiroplasma culicicola. Next base: position 68,101 of record NZ_CP006681.1, read on the forward strand.
ACAGCTGTACTAGTTTGTGCAATATTTGCAACAACTGTATGATTTGGACTTAGTGGATGAATGGGTCCAATATTTGTTGGTCTAACTGTTTTTGGAATAGGATTATCACTTGGAGGTACAACTGGTTATGCTATTAATCCAATTAGAGATTTAGCACCAAGAATTGTACACCAATTATTGCCTGTAAAAGGAAAAGTAAAATCAGATTGAGGTTACTCTTGAATTCCTGTTGCAGCTCCACTAACTGCAGGAATTGTGGTTGGTGCATTATTTTTAATATAACAAGATAGAATGAGAGAAATTTATGAACAAAAATTTATATGACATTTGTATTATTGGAGCTGGAATAATTGGTGCTTCAATAGCAAGGGAATTATCTAAATTTGATATCAAAGTTTTAATTTTAGAATCTAATCTAGGATTTGGATTAGAAACAACATCGGGTAATTCTGGAGTAATACATGGTGGATTTGACCCAACTCCAGGAAAACTAAATGCTAAATTGAATCAACTAGGTAAAAAAAGATACCAAAATGATTGATTTAAGGAAATGGATTTTAAGCATGAACAAATAAATTCATTAGTATTAGCTTTTAATCAAGAAGAAGAAAAACATTTAGATATGTTAATTCAGAGAGGAATTAGTAATGGATGCACTGAGAGTGAAATTTATTTAATTTCAAAAGAACAAGTAAAAGCAATGGAACCAAAAATTAGTGATGAAGTTTCCAAAGCTTTACTTTGCAATAGTTCGGTTGTAATTGATCCTGCTGAATTAACAGGAGTACTTTTAAAAAATGCTAAAAAAAACCAAGTAGATATTATATTTAACCAAAAAGTAATTGAAATTACAGAAAATGAAACACAATATGAGATTAAAACTCTAAAAGATGTATTCTACTCACAAATGATTATTAATTGTGCTGGGCATTTTGCAGATGAAATTTCAAAATTGGCAGGATATGCAGATTTTGAATTGAGTACAAAAAGAGGAGAATATATTGTTTTAAAACCTTCTCAAAATAATAAAGTAAATAATGTTTTATTTATGGTCCCTTCAATTCATGGTAAAGGAGTTATTATTGCTCCTATGTTAGATGGAAATTTATTGGTTGGTCCAACAGCTGAAGATGGTGTTAATAAAGAGGCAACTCGCTTAATTACAGATGCAAAGTTAAATGAAATAAAACAAATAGGGAAAAAAATTATGCCTAATTTAGATACAGAGAAAATCACTTTACGATTTGCTGGTTCTCGAGCAATTTTTAAAGAGACAGATGATTTTTATATTGAGTATGCTAAATCTAATAACAAGTTTATTAATGTTGCTGGTATTAAAAGTCCAGGAATTAGTGCAGCCCCTGCAATTGCTGATTATGTAATAGAGATGGTAAAAAATGTAAGGCCCCTTAATTTAAAACCTGATTGAGATCCTTATGAAAAAAACATTTTATATAACGAAGGGAAGTTAAATGATGCTAATAGCGCATAGAGGTTTTAGAAATCCCAATGGTGAAAACAGAATGGTTGATTTTATAAAGGCTTTAAAAGTATGTAAAGGTGTTGAATTTGATATTCGAATGACAAAAGATAAAAGAATAATCATTTTTCATGATCATAATTTTAAAAGAATTGGCAATGTTGATAAAACAATTCGCAATTTTACATATGAACAAATTAAAGAACTACCTTTTTTTAAAAATAACCCTGAGTGATTGCCTCCTTTATTTATAGAAGATTTTATTGATAAAATTAGTGATCAATATAAAGTTATAAATGTTGAAATAAAACCTGACAGATATTCTGAGCAGGAATTTGAAATTATTAAAAATGCATTAAATTATTTGGCTTCAAAAACGAATGCAGAAATTATTGTTTCTTCATTTGGTCTTAATGCTTTGCAGTTTATTTCTCAATTAGATAATCATTTTAAAAAAGGATATTTATTTGAGTTTATTAGTCAAATTGATATGTCTTTATTACAAGAATTTGATTATATTCATCCTTATGTTGGTTTTTTAAAAAGAAAAAATAATATTGAATTTATAAAAAAACTTAATAAAAAAATGAACATTTGGACATTTAAAAATAATAATAATGATGTAAAAATCTTACATAAAATTTATGGTCCAGAACTTATATATGCTTATATAAGTGATATTCCAAATTTAGTTATTAATCCCTAAAAAAGGAGGAATAAAATTTTGGAGACAAAAGAAATTGTTAAAAAAAATAAAATGAGTAGAAAAACAATTCAAATAATTTCAATTTTAGCATTAGCTGATGTTTTAGTTATGGCTGTACCATTCTATTTAAAAAATGTAATGTCTTCTGTTTTAATTTCAGAATCACTTGGAATATTACCAAGTCAATTTTCTCAAGCTAATTCAATTTATGGCTATGTTGCTTTATTGAGTTATTTTGCAGGAGGTTATTTAGCTGACAAGATTAGTTTAAAAAAATTATCACTTGTTGGTTTAGGCTCTGTTGGAATTATTGGAATATGATATGGATTTATTCCATTTATTGAGTCGGGTAAAGTTGCCCAAGTGTATATTATCTTTTCACTATGATCATTTGTAACATGCTTTATATTTTGAAGTGCATTGTGAAAATTATTATCAGAACAAGGAACAAAAGAAGAAAATGGTACTTTGAATGGAGTTCATGGTAGTTTAAATGGATTGATAGGAAGTGCAATCATTGCGATTGCATATCTTGTATTTTGATTAATGAATGATATATGAAATGAAACATTAGGAGCATATGCTTTTAGTGCCTTAGTATTTGTTTTTAGTGGATTTATATTATTAAATTGTTTTTTATTATGGTTTTTTGTACCAGAACATAAAAATGAATCACAAGAAAATGGAGAAAAAGTTAAATTTGAATTACATACACTTATGGTAGTTTTAAAAAATTATAAAGTTTGACTTGCTACATTATTAATTATGGGTGTTTATATGTTTCAATCAGGATTAAGTGTTTTTGTAACATATATCCAAGATGCCTTATTAGTCACAGGTGTGGTAGTTGTTATATTGGGAATATGTCGAACTTATTTATTTCGAGCATTTTTCTCAGTGCCTGCTGGTAAAATGGCTGATAAAACGCAAAAATATGTTTTATTTATAACTATTGGTTTAGTTATCTCTTCAATTTTATGTGTTACAGCAACCCTTTTACCTGGTTTTACAGAAACTTCATTTACTGATATGTCAAAAGGAATACAAATTTTAATTCAAGTATTGGTTAGTGCTCTTTACTTAATGTTAGGTATCACTTGTTGAGCACTTGTTACAAATAGATGAGCAACTATTTATGAAATAAATGTAGATCACAAACAATATGCAACAGCTGTTGGGTTTATTTCATTTTTAGCATTCTCACCAGATGCATGATTTTGACAAATAGATTCAATTTTATTGAAAAATTTTGGAACAGAAAATGGATATCAAGATAATAAGTTAGCAAATCAGATTAGTCTTTTTATTATTACTGGAATCGGTCTATTGGCTGCAGTTGGAGGAATAATATTAATGATTTGTTTAAAAAATGAAAAGAAAAAAGTAAATCTAAAAAGTGAGCAAGTTGCTCAACATTCATAAAAGAAAGAAAGTGATGTTAGATGGAAAAATATATTATAACTTTAGATGAAGGTACAACAAGTGCTCGAAGTTTAATTTTAAATAAAAAAGGAGAAATTGTTGCTTTAAGTCAAAAGGAATTTCAACAAATATATCCTCAAGATGGTTGAGTTGAACAAGATGCAATTGAAATTTGAAACACTCAAAGAACTACATTGTTATCAGTCTTAAATCAAAAAGACATTTCTCCAGAACAAATTGCTGCAATTGGAATTACAAATCAAAGAGAAACTGTAATTGTTTGAGATAAAAATACAGGGAATCCAATTTATAATGCAATTGTTTGACAAGATCGCAGAACAGATGAATTTTGTATTGAACTTGCAAAAACACATAAAGAAATTATTCGTGAAAAAACTGGATTGGTAATTGATGCATATTTTTCTGCAAGTAAAGTAAAATGAATTCTTGATAATGTTAAAGGTGCAAAAGAAAAAGCAAAAAATAATGAATTGTATTTTGGAAATGTTAACACATGATTGATTTGAAAATTAACTGGTGGAAAAACATTTTTAACAGATCATACAAATGCTTCTAGAACAATGCTGTATAACATTAGCACTCATACATGAGATAAAGAATTATTACAATTATTTGATATTCCAGAGAGTATGGTTCCAGAAATTAAATCAAATAGTGAAATCTATGGATATACTTTCTCAGAATTGGTTTCTAAAAATTCAGATTATCAAATTCCAATTGCTTCTTCAATTGGAGATCAACAATCTGCTTTATTTGGACAAATTTGCTTAGATCCAGGTGAAATTAAAGTCACATATGGAACAGGTGCATTTATTATTATGAATACAGCAGATAAAAAAATCGTTTCAAACAATGGTTTATTAACTGTAGTTTCTTATATGATTGATGGTAAATTTACATATGGATTAGAAGGTTCTGTAATGATGGCAGGAGCAACTTTGCAATGATTAAGAGATGAGTTAAGAATAATTTACAAAACTCAATTAAGTGAATGATATTCAGAACAAGTTGATGATAATCGTCAAGTTTATTTAGTACCAAGTTTTTCAGGATTAGGTTCTCCATATTGAGATCCTTATTCTAGAGGAGCTATTTTTGGATTAGATCGTGGTGTTAAAAAAGAACATATTATTAAAGCAGCTCTTGAAGCTATTGCATTCCAATCCAATGATGTATTTAAAGTAATGGCAGAAGATTCAAAAATAGAGATTAAAAATATTAAAGTTGATGGAGGAGCTTCAAATAATAATTATTTACTTCAATTCCAAGCTGATATTTCTAAAACAAAAATTATTAGACCTAAAAATGTTGAAACTACAGCAATGGGTGCTGCATATTTAGCAGGATTAGCTGTTGGTTATTGAAAAGATATTGATGAAATTAGAGCCATTTGAGAAGTAGATAAAGAAGTTAAAGCTAATAAAGATATGTCAAAAATATTGAAAGGATGAAAAGAAGCAGTTTCAAGAACAAGAAATTGATTGAAAGATATCAATGAATAATAACTTAAAGAGATCTTTAATAAATTTTCTATAATCTATCATTTGTAAGTATTTTAAATAGAATTATGGAAATAAGATAAATGAAAAATAAATTAGAAAAAAAATGAGTTAGTAAACAAACCATGTGAATAATTTCACTTTTAGCTACTGCTGATGTTTTAGTCTTTATTTTTCCCTCATATTTAAAAAATGTTATTAACCAAGAAGTTATTGCAATGAATTTAGGTATATCAAATAGTCAATTGGGACAAGCAACAGCAATATATGGATATATTTCATTGGCAATTTATTTTTTTGGAAGTATTGTTGGAGATAAATTTAGTCTAAAATGATTAACAATTATAGGTTTATCAATTTTTGGTATATCTGGTATTTGATATGGAATGGTTGGTTTAACTTATGGAGGAGGAATAGTTTGAGATAATATCAATGATGTTGCCAAATTAAATTCTGGTGGTCAAACAGAACGTTTTGTTCAAGTGATGGTCATATATAGTATTTGAGCAGTAGGAAAAATTATATTTTGAGCTCCTCTTTGAAAATTATTATCACAACAAGGTAAACAAGAAGAAAATGGAATGTTAAATGGAGTTCATGGTAGTTTAAATGGATTTATTGGTACTATCTTTGTGGCATTTGGTTTTGCTCTTTTTACAGTGTTTACACCAATTTTTGTAAATGAAACTACTTACTCTACTTGAGCTTTTACAATAATGTGCTGAATATTTTGTGGATTAATAGGTATTGATGTAATTTTATTAATCCTATTTGTAAAAGAACAAAAGAGTGATAACAAAATTGTAAATGAATTTAGTATCAAAGATTTAAAAGAAGTCTTAAAAAATGGAAAAGTCTGATTGCTATCATTCGTTATTATGGGCGTATATATGTATCAAAGTGGATTAAGTATTTTAGTTCCATTTATGAATTCTACTTTAATCATTGCTACAATTATTGTTTTTGTAGCAGGACTATTACGTACATATCTTTTTAGGTTTTTCTTTTCAGCATGATCGGGAAAAATTGCAGATAGGTCAGGTAAATATATAAAGTTCTTAATGATTGGGACAATTATTGCAACTTTTCTAATTACAATATCTGCAATTCTGCCAGGATTTAAAACAGGTAGTTTTTATGATATGAGCAAAGGCTACAAATTATTTGTTCAAATAGTAGTGTTTATATTTTACTTAGTTCTTGGAGCAATTTGTTGAGCACTTGTTACAAATAGATGAGCAACTATTTATGAAATTGGTGTTAGTCAAAAACAATATGCAACAGCTGTTGGTCTAATAAGTGTGATTGCATTTTCTCCTGATGCATGATTTCAACAAGCAAATGCATCATTAACTAAAGTTTATAAAACCCCCGGTTTTGAAGGGATAACCCCAGATGGCTATAGTTATCAAATCGCATATCAATGATTAATGCTAATTATTGTGATTGGAGGAATCATAGGTATTGTTTCTGCTTTAATTTTAATGCAATGAATTAAAAGAGAAAAATTAAATAAAGCTTTGTAGACAAAATAAGCAGAAGTAAAAATATAAATCACATACAATTAAGTTTGAATTAAAATTATATGATAAATAAATCTTTAGAGAAATTTTAGTAACAAACTAAATTTACCTTTTAATGAGATAATAATTTTATAAATTAAAAGGAGAAATACAATTATGAGTGATTTAATTATGGATATACTATCAGCATATGACTGATTATTTGCAAAAAGAACAATAGCATATACAGAATTTACACGTAATTTTTGTGATAGTTTAAATGAGAAACTTAATTCAAATGTTATAAAACTTATACCAAAGAAAAAAGGTTATAAGCAAGCATATTTAGTATGCCAAGATTATAGATTAATGTTGAACAAACATAATCAAAATAAAGATGTTAATAAAGCTTTGTATAACATGTATTATTATTACAATTCACTTGTATTGAAGAAAAACTATTCAATTAATGAAGCTCTAATTAAAGCAATAATTGATAAAAAATTTCTTGAAGTATATTATAGAAATCTTATGACAATAACTAAAAAAGAGATGAGTTTTGAACAATTTGTAAAAAGTATGAATGAAAAAGATTTTGGATCAATTATTAAATAATTAAAGAGCGCTAAATATAGCGCTCTTTAAAATTTTTTTGAAAACATATTTTTTTAAATTTATGTTAATATCTATTCGTTGATATAGACAGGTCTAGGGCAAAACCCTAGAATTTTTACATAGGAGATTTTGTTATGAAAAAAGAGTTTCGCGAATTTGAACTAGTTACTGAATTTAAACCAGGTGGTGATCAACCAGCTGCTATAGCGCAATTGATTGAAGGTTTAAAAGAAAACAAAAAGCATCAAGTATTACTTGGAGCAACAGGAACTGGTAAAACTTTTACAATGGCAAATGTGATTAAAACTATTAATAAACCAACTTTGGTTCTTGCTCACAACAAAACTTTAGCTATGCAATTGTATATTGAATTAAAGGAATTGTTTCCCAACAATAGAGTTGAATACTTTGTATCAAACTTCGACTTCTATCAACCAGAAGCATATATTCCAGCTAAAGATTTATATATTGATAAAGATGCAAAAAGAAACAATGATTTAGAAATGATGAGACTTAGTGCAATGAATGCATTAACAATTCGCCAAGATACAATTGTTGTAGCATCAGTGGCAGCAATTTATGCAACTCAAGATCCAAAAGAATATAGTGAAGTGTTTTTTGAACTTGCAGTGGGACAAGCAATTTCAAAAAAAGAACTTTTAACTTTCTTAGTACAAACTGGTTATACAAGAAATGATGATAACTTGGAAATGGGATGCTTCTCAGCTAAGGGAGATGTTATTAAGATTGCTCCAAGTTGAACTGATGAATATCATTTAAGAGTTTCAATGTTTGGTGATGAAATTGAAGCGTTAGATATTGTTGATACATTAAATAATAATGTAAAAGATAGATTAAGATTGTTTACAGTTTATCCTGCAGCTGCTTATGTAACTAACTTTGACAAAATTAAAACAGTATGTGCCAATATTGAAAAAGAATTAGAACAAAGAGTAGCACAACTTTTAGAACAAGGCAAAATGTTAGAAGCAGATCGTTTAAATAAAAGAACACGTTATGATATTGAAACTTTATTAGAGTTTGGGATTTGTAGTGGTATTGAAAACTATTCTGCACATTTGGACTTTAGAGCATCAGGAGTTGCTCCATTTAGTTTAATTGATTATTTTGGAGATGACTTTTTGACAATCATTGATGAATCACATATGATGATTCCCCAAGTTAGAGGAATGTTTAATACTGATAGAAGTCGTAAAGAAACTTTAGTTGAGCATGGATTTCGATTACCAAGTGCATTAGATAATCGTCCACTTAACTTTGAAGAGTTTGCAAATAAATTGAAACAAGTAATTTATACTTCAGCAACTCCTGGAGATTATGAATTACAATTAACAGAACATAAAGTCGTTGAACAAATCATTAGACCAACAGGTTTAGTTGATCCAATTATTGAAATTAAATCAACAGTTAATCAAATGGAAGAAATTATTTCAATGATTCATCAAGTTTCTGAAAAGAAACAAAAAGTTTTTATAACAGCATTGACAATTAAACAATCAGAAGCAATCACAGATTTTTTAATTCAAAGAAATATTAAAGTTGCGTATTTACATTCTGAATTAAAAACTTTAGAACGAAATCAGATTTTATTTGATTTAAGAAAAGGTGTTTATGATGTAATTGTTGGAGTTAACTTATTAAGAGAAGGAATAGATGTTCCTGAAGTTAGTTTAGTATGTATTCTTGAAGCTGATAGACAAGGGTTCTTGAGAAATACAAGAAGTTTAATTCAAACTGTAGGAAGAGCTGCAAGAAACTCAGAAGGAAAAGTTATTTTCTTTGCAGATACTACTTCACCTGCAATGGCAGAAGCAATTGAAGAAACTTCAAGAAGAAGAGAAAAACAAATTGCATATAATAAAGAACACAATATTACACCAACAACAATTATCAAAAAACTTTCAGACTTTGGAATGTCTGCATCTGTAAAAAATCAATTAGATGCAATTAATAAGAAATCAAAAAAAGAAAGATTAACAGAAAAACAAAAATTAATTGAGGACATCAGAAAGCAAATGCTTGAAGCTGCCAAAGAACAAAATTATGAAAAAGCTGCTGAACTTAGAGATTTAATTTTAGAGTTATCTGCAGAGTAAAGGAATTAAAATTATGAGTATAAATAAAATAACAGTTAAAGGTGCAAGAGAACATAATTTAAAAAATGTTGATATTGAATTACCTAAAAATAAATTGATTGTATTTACAGGATTATCTGGAAGTGGAAAATCTTCATTAGCTTTTAATACAATTTATGCAGAAGGAGAAAGAAGATATATTGAATCTCTTTCTTCATTTTCTCGTCAGTTTTTAAAGTCAGTTGAAAAACCAGATGTTGATGAAATTGAAGGATTGAGTCCAGCAATTTCAATTGATCAAAAAACTACAAGTCACAATCCACGTTCAACTGTAGGGACAACAACTGAAATTCACGACCACTTGCGTTTATTATATGCCAATATTGGAACTCCATATTGTATTAATGGTCATGGAATTATTAAGTCACAATCTTTAAAAGAAATTATTAAAACAATTAAAGTTGAAACTCAAGAAGAAGAACAAATTTATATTTTAGCTCCAGTTGTGAGAGATAAAAAAGGAACACATAAAGATTTATTTTTAAGATTAAAAAAAGAAGGATTTATTCGTGTTCAAGTTAATGGAGAAATTCAAAATCTAGAAGATGAAATTGAATTAGAACAAAACAAAAGACACAATATTGATATTGTAGTTGATCGAATTATTTATAAAGCAGAAGATGAAGATTTACAATCAAGACTTTATTCTGCAATTGAAATTGGTTTAACTTATTCAAATGGTTTAATAAAAATTTATTATCCAAAACGAGATGGCTTTACTAGATTATATTCAACAAAATATTCATGTAATATTTGTGGATTTATAATTCCAAATTTAGAACCAAACTTATTTTCATTTAATAAAAAAAATGGTGCTTGTGATACTTGTGCTGGTCTTGGTGTTAACTTAGAAGCAGATCCAAGTTTATTAATTCCAGATCCAAAACTTTCAATTAGAGGTGGAGGAATTTTATATTATAAAAATTTAGTTGATTCACAAAATATTGAATGACAAAAATTTAAAATTTTATGTGATTATTATTTAATTGATTTAAATCAACCAATCTCTGCACTAAAACAAAAACAACTTGATATGGTTTTATGAGGTAGTGATGAACCAATCGAAATTAAAATTGAAACATCAAGTGGTAATGTTTTAAATTCATTTGATTACATTGAAGGAGTTGGGAGTTTAATTGAAAGAAGATTTGTAGAAACTAAATCTGAAGACAATAGAAAATATTATGGTAAGTTTATGACTTCAAAAATTTGTAAAACTTGTGAAGGAAAAAGATTAAATCCAACAGCTTTAAGTGTCAAAATAAATGATTTAAGTATTGCCGATTTTGTTGAATTAACAATTGAAGATGAATTAGAATTTTTATTAAACTTAAAGTTAACAGAACAAGAAGAAAAAATTGCTTCATTAGTTTTGAATCAATTACTTTCAAGAATTAGTTTCTTAAATGAAGTTGGTTTAAATTATTTAACACTTTCAAGAAGCGCAACAACTTTATCTGGAGGAGAATCACAAAGAATTCGTTTGGCAAAACAATTGGGATCAAAACTTTCTGGAGTACTTTATGTTTTAGATGAACCTTCAATTGGATTACATCAAAGAGACAATGATAAATTAATTGCAACTCTAAAAAAATTACGAGATTTAGGAAACACATTAATTGTTGTTGAACATGATGAAGATACTATGAAAGAATCAGATTGAATTGTTGACATTGGTCCTGGTGCTGGAATTAATGGTGGAGAAATTGTTGCTCAAGGAACTTATGATGAGATCATTGCACATCCAACTTCATTAACAGGAAAATATTTATCAAAACAATTATCAATTCCTGTTCCCAAAAAAAGACGTGGGGGAAATGGTAAGAAGTTAGAAATTGTTAGTGCAAGTGAAAATAACTTAAAAGATATTAATGTAACAATTCCTTTAGGAAAATTTATTACAATCACAGGAGTTAGTGGTAGTGGAAAATCAACCCTAGTTGAAGAAATTATTTATAAAGGATTAAGAAAAGAATTAGCACAAGAATTAATTAGTCCAGGTAAATATAAACAAATTAAAGGATTTGAAAACATTGATAAAATTATTTATGTTTCTCAAGATCCAATTGGAAAAACTCCAAGATCTAATCCAGCAACTTATACTTCTGTATTTGATGACATAAGAGATTTATTTGCAGAAATTCCTGAATCAAAAATTCGTGGATATAAAAAAGGAAGATTTAGTTTTAATGTTCCTGGTGGAAGATGTGATGCATGTCAAGGTGATGGAGTTGTACGTGTTGATATGCAATTCTTAGGTTTTGTTGAAGTAGTTTGTGAAGTTTGTGAAGGTAAAAGATATAATGATGAAACTTTACAAGTTAAATATAAATCAAAAAACATTTGAGATGTTTTAAGTATGACAGTTGATGAAGCTTGTGAATTCTTTGCCAACATTCCAAAGGTAAAAGAAAAGTTAGATACTATTCAAGCAGTTGGTTTAGGATATATTAAGTTAGGACAAAACGCAACAACTTTATCTGGAGGAGAAGCACAACGTGTTAAGCTTTCAACATTTTTAGCAAAACGATCAACAGGAAAAACTTTATTTTTATTAGATGAACCAACAACTGGTTTACATATTGATGATGTTAAAAGATTAATTGAAGTTTTAAATATTTTAGTTGAACAAGGAAATACAGTTTTAACAATTGAACATAATTTAGATTTCATTAAAGTATCAGATTATTTAATTGATCTAGGACCAGAAGGTGGAGCTGGAGGAGGGCAAGTACTTGCAACAGGAACTCCTGAGCAAGTGGTACAAGTTTCAACAAGTTATACTGCAAAATATTTGAAAGAATATTTAAATGATTAGTGTAAATGAAATTATTATTGATACCAATTTATTATTTAAACGTCAATATAATTTAAAAAAACTTTTAGTTGACCAAGGCAATCCTCAAAATAATTTCCAAGTCATTAATATTGTGGGAACTAATGGAAAAGGTTCGACATCAAATTATATTTATAAAAATTTAAATAAAAAATATCAAAACTATGGATTATTTATTTCACCAGCTTTTTTATATCATAATGAGCGTGTCCAAGTAAATGGAAAGTGAATTGATGATGAAACACTTTTAAAAATTATTGAAGATAATAAAGAATTATTTTTAAAATATGAATTAACTTTCTTTGAAATTTGAACTTACATTGCAATTATATATTTTAATTTAAAAAAAATTGAGATTGCAGTTATTGAAGCTGGAATTGGGGGAGTTAAAGATTCAACTAATTTATTTGAAAATCAAATCTTAGTTGGTCTAACTTCAATTGGCTATGATCATACAGAAATTTTAGGAGAAAGTATTGATTCAATTATTGAAAATAAAGTAAAAATTGTAAAAAAAGATAATCCATTGTTTACAATTGAAAAAAATTTAAAGTATAAAAAAATAATTGAGCAATATTGTAAAAATAAAATTATTTATTGTTCAAGTGTTGCAACTGAAACTGGCTATCAAAAATATAATAAAGGACTTGCAAAAGCAATTTTAAATTATTTAGAGATTGATTTTGATTTAAACACTGAAGCGCCATTAGGAAGAAAAACAATTTTAAGAACTAATCCTTCTTTAATAATTGATGGATGTCACAATCTTGATGGAGTTGAGGAATTAATTAATTCAATTGAAAATATATCAGAGTACAAAATTTTATTTGCAACAAGTAATCACAAAAATTATCAAGAAATGATTGATTATATTAAACAATATAATGATCAAATTTATATTTGTGAATTTGATCATTTCAAAACATGGTCAATTGAAAATGTTAAATATGAAAATAAAGTTAATGATTGAAAACAATGATTAACTGAAAATAAAGATAGTAAAATATTGGTGTGTGGAAGTTTATACTTTATCCCATTAGTCTATCATTGACTCCAAGGAGAATAAAAAAATGAATTGATATTTAATTACAAATATAGCCGCAGTTATTTTAACAATTGTAGTTTTGCTAATTGCTTTAGCAATGGAAGACTTTTCTTTTAAAAAAATAAGTTTAAAGCATTTGACTGTCATTTCAACATTTGGAGCTGTTAGTGTAGTATTAACAAATATTGTTGGATATTCAATTCCGATTTTGGGAAGTATTCGTTTAGCATTTGGAGATTGAATCATTTTCATGTTGGGAATGATGTTTGGTCCATTATGTGGAGTCATTAGTGCTATTTCAATTGACACTTTAGGAAGTGTCATTCCCAATTCATTTGGATATCATGCAGGATATATGTTTAATAAAACTATTTTAGGATTATTTGGATCATTAGTTTATTTTTCAAAATCAAATAATAGATTATTATTAAAAATAATTATTTTATATTCAATTGCCTATATTTTTCAAAGTTTATTATTCAACCAAATTTGAATGATGTCTTGAAAAGGACAAGCTGCATGATTTGATTTTGTTGCCAAAATTATTAAATTACCAGTAGTATTACCAATTTATATTACTGTTACTTATGCAACTTTTAGAACAATGTTACCTTTATTGAATCGTTGAACAAATGTTGAACAAATATGATGTTTTAGACATAAACAATTTAATAATCTTCAAACCAACATATAAAATATGTTGGTTTTATATTTTAGTAAATGTTATATAATACAAATAGTGAGGTTTGATATGAAAAAATTAACAGTTGAAAAAATAAAAAATAAATTTGCTTTAAATATTTTGTCTGGTTTTCAAAGCTTGGATAATATAATTGAAGTTTATGGACTAAATAGAGCTGGTCTTGAATTGACAGGATATTATGAAGATGGTCAAAAATCTCATAGACTAATCTTAATGTCAACAAAAGAATATAACTACATCATGAACTATGATGAAGAAGAAAGAAAAAAGAGATATAAAAATTTACTTTCAAAAAACATACCAGCTGTTATTGTAACTGAAAAGTTTATTGATAAAATTTTTTTTGAAGTTGGAAAAGAATTAGACTTTCCAATTTTACAAACCAACTATGAATCTACAAGTGACTTTACAAAAGATGTACTTGATTTAATGGATGATTACTTTGCACCAAGTACAGAAATGCACGCTTCATTTATGAATATATTTGGTAAGGGAGTAATTATTATTGGAGAATCAGGTATTGGTAAATCAGAATTAGCAATGGATCTTGTAAAATCAAACCACTTATTTGTGGGAGATGATCGTATTGTAGTTGCTAAAAAATCTGGTCAACTTTATGGAAGAAGTCACGAGATTCTAAAAAACTTAGTTGAAGTTAGAGGGATTGGAATTATTGATATTGCCAAAACTAATGGATATAAAGTTATTATGGATGAATCAACAATTGACATGGTAATTGAATTGTCAATTTTTAAGAAAAATGGTGTTGATGACTCAGACAGACTAGGACAAGGTTTTAATACTTATTCAATTTTGGGAACAGAAGTTCCATATATGAAAATTCCTGTGTCGTCTGGACGAAATATTCAAAATATTATTGAAACAGCTGTTTCAAAATTAAAAATAATTCAAAGTGGATTATATAAAGATGATGCAACTTTATTAACAGAGAGAGCGATGGAGTTCAGCGATGATTAATTTTTTAGCAACAGATAATCCAATCTATGATGCTGAAGCTGATTGATTAAGTTTTATGTATCCAATTCTTTTAACAATTGGAGCATTTTTAGTAATTGCAGCTTCAACAACTCAATTGGTAATGCGCAAAATTCCTTTAAAAGATTTTATGAATGCAATTTATATTGTTATTCCCTTAGGAGTTTTGGGTGGATCTATCTTTGGTAAATTGGGAACGGGAGTTCCTTTTTATGAAATATTTTATATTTGAGAACCAGGAATGAGTTTCTTTGGTGCTTTTGTAGCTGGTTTTGCTGGGGGATTTGCTTGATTGTGATCTCGTAAAGGCAATACTAAAATTTCAATTTGAACTTATGCAGATTGTATTGTTCCAAATGTTTTATTAGGACAATCAATTGGTAGATGAGGAAACTTGTTTAATCACGAAATTATGGGAAAAGCAACTGATATTGAAAAATGAAAGTGATTACCTGATTGAATGTGACAAAGATTTTTCTATTATATTGATCCATCAAATCCATATGATCAAAATGGTAATCCTATTTTTATTCCATTAGAATATCGTGAACCATTATTTTTATATGAATCAATTGCTACTTTAATGGCTTGAGTTTTAATTGTTTTTATTATTCCACTTATTTTTAAAGCAATTAGTAAAAAACCATGACAAATTGCACCATTAACATTTCCAGTTAATAAAGCAATCGCATTTGATGATATTCAAAATTTAACAACTTATATTGAAATTTATTATAAATCAGTTGAATCAGCTAATGGTGAAGAACTTTATTATATGTCAAAAAGACAAGCATGATTAAAAGCGTATTTTGCTTATGAAGCTGATTTAAAACAAGCAGAAATTTTACAAGAGCAGATTGATTTACATAAACAATCATGGGAAAAAAATAAGGAAAAATATTTGAGTTCTAAATATAAATTAAATGAAAAAATTGAACTATTAAACACAAAATTAAAGAAAGAGCAGATTGATAAAAAACAATATAAACAAGAAATAAAAATATTAAAATCGGAATTTAAACAGGCAACTGC
This sequence comes from Spiroplasma culicicola AES-1, assembly GCF_000565175.1. Lineage (NCBI taxonomy): Bacteria > Bacillati > Mycoplasmatota > Mollicutes > Entomoplasmatales > Spiroplasmataceae > Spiroplasma > Spiroplasma culicicola. The sequence goes on from NZ_CP006681.1 coordinate 84,114, forward strand.
AAGTTTAATTAAAAATAAATCAAGATTTACAAATTGGTTAACTTTAGATTCTAGTGAATTGTATAAATTGAATAATCCTCAAAATTATAAAGTGATGCATTCTGGTGTAATGGCTTCAACTTACTTTGTAATTTATTGTATTATTAGAATAATACTTGATTCATTTAGAAGCAATTATGAATTAGCTTTTAAATGAAGTCCAGTTATGAATTACATTTCAATCTCTTTAATGTTATTATTAGGAATATTGATTTTAATCTGTGCTCAATGAATAGCACCAAAAAAATGGAGAGAAGAAGGTTGACTATATGAAAAATCATATTAAGACAGATTATGATTTAATCATTGCTGGAGCAGGTCCAGCAGGCTTAACTGCATCAATTTATGCAGGAAGAGCTGGATTAAATGTATTAATTTTAGAAAAAGAAGCACCTGGAGGGAAAGTCATAAAAACAGGAGAAATTGAAAATTATCCTGGGTTTACAATGATTAATGGTCCAGATTTAGCAATGAAGTTTTATGAACAAGCAATGGCAATGGGAGCAAATCTTGAATATTCTGGTTTAAAAGAATTTAAAAAAGATGAAGTATTCTATGTATCTTTAGAAAACGGAAAAGAAGTTACAAGTAAGGCTTTAATAATTGCAACAGGAACAAAAGAAAATTTATTAGGTGTTCCTGGGGAAATTGAATTATATGGAAAAGGAGTATCTTACTGTGCTGTTTGTGATGGAAGTTTCTACAAAGAAATGCCTGTTGCAGTAGTTGGAGGAGGTTATTCTGCTGTTGAAGAGGCAATCTTTTTAACAAGATTTGCTTCAAAAGTATATTTAGTTCACAGAAGACAAGACTTTAGAGTTGATCACAAGACTTTAAACAAAGCAAAAAACAATGAAAAAATTGAATTTATTTTAGATACAGTTGTTGAAAAAATCAATGGAAGCAATAAAGTTGAAAGCATTGATATTAAAAACACAAATGATAATTCAACACAAAACATTAAAGTTGATGCTATTTTCCCATTTATTGGACAATATCCAATTACTCATTTTATTAAGCAAGCAGAAATTTTAAATGATGAAAAACATATTAAAGCTGATGAAAATATGAAAACTGCAATTGAAGGATTATTCACAGCTGGAGATGTTAGAAATACACCATTTAGACAAATTGCAACAGCTGTTGCTGATGGAGCTTTAGCAGGGCAAAATGCAGTTACATACATTGAAAACCTTGAATAAATAATTCAAGGTTTTTTATTTGTGTTAAAATTTAAAAGATTAGAGGTGAAGTCATGGAAGAGTGACAAGGAAGTTGGTTTAGTCAGCCAAGTGGTATTTGAAGTGTTGATAGTGAATGAGGTTTTATTCATATATATGCTTTAACAATGACATTAGGTGTGCTTGTTGCAATCGCAATGGCAGCTATCCAATTTAAAAGAAAAGGAATTAATACAAATGATCTTTTAATAACAGCGATTGTTGCTGTACCAATGGGATTATTTGGAGGAAGTTTCTTTGGTAAATTAAATGCCCAAGGTGTTGGTTCAAATGCTGGTGGTGTTGGTTTTTGAGGCTTATTTGCATTCTGAGAACCAGGAATGTCAATTCACGGAGCATTATTATTTGGTGCATTTAGTGGAATTCTAATTGTTTATATTATTGGAAGAAAAACAAGAGTAAGTACATATGTTTATATGGACTGCATTTTGCCAAATATTTTAATAAGTCAAGCAATTGGAAGATGAGGAAATTTCTTTAATCATGAAATTGTTGGAAAACCATTAGGTCTTTATAATGATTCAAGTGTTGCAAGTTGAATGCCAGCTTGATTAAGAGATAATTTGACTTTTAGATATACTGGTGGGGGACCTTCAACTTTAAATGGTGTTGAGATGATTAATGGAGAAAACTATGTAATGACTCCTTTATTCTTAATTGAATCAATAACATTTTTAGTTGCATGAATTATAATAGTTTTTATTATTCCAGGATTTGGAAGATGAATTAGTAAAAAACCATGAAAAATTAATTCACAAGAATTTAGTTTTTCATGAAAATACTCATGAAAACGTGCTTTTTTTGGGCAAAAAGAAGAAGGCCAACAAACTTATTTTGAAGTTTGAGACAAAGCATACTATAAAAATAAAAATGAACAATCAATTGAAGCTTATAAACAAGAGTATAAAAATATAAATGAAGATAATTATTTAAAACGTAAATGAAAACAAGGAGTCTTGTTAGAAAAATCAAATAATCCAGAAGGATATACAATTATTAAAGCTGGTGTTCAAGCTGGAATGTATTTCTTCTTTTGAAATCTAATTCGATTCTCATTAGAATTAGTTAGACCAATTGATCATTTATTCTTGAATAATTTACCAATGGCATCATATGTACTTGTAGGATTAACAATGGTATTTGGATTGGGATTAGCTATTTTATGTCAATTTGTAACACCATATTTATTTAGAAAACCAGGTTTCTTATTTGAAAAACAATATTTCTATACAGAAGAAGTTATTGATCAAATTATTAAAACTAATAACCCAAGTGGAGATAAACCAAAAGTTGAGAAAAATTCAATTGATAAAAAAGCATTAAAAGAACAGAAAGCAAAAGAAAAACTAGATAAGATTTTAAACAAAAATAAATAGGTGATATTATGTCGTTTGCAAGAGAAGTCAAAGAAGAAATTTTAACTCATACATTTACACAAGACCAGACGATAGCCTTATTGTCTGGTTTTATTAAGTATAATGGAGAATTAATTTACACCAATCATGGTGCTTGTTTGCGTTTGGCTTCATCTTCAAACAATGTAATTAGAAGATTGTTTAGTTTGATAAAAACAATTTATTCAGGTAATATTGAAATTTCGATTATTCAAACTCAAAAATTAAAAAAGAATAAAGTTTATGAATTATTATTAACAGATAATGTTATTGAATTTTTAACTAAATATTCTATATATGACATAGCTAAAAATGATAAAATAATAGAGATTAATTTAAGTGGGGATTTAAATCAAAGTCTAGTTAGAGCATATATTTCTGGTGTATTTATTGCAATTGGGAGTGTTAATTCACCAGAAACAACTAATTATCATCTAGAGTTTCAGACAAAAGAGTTAGAGTCTGCAAACTATTTAAAAGAAATCTTGGAACAATATGATTTCCATTTTAAAGTAATCGCTAAAAGAAGTAAGTATATTTGTTATATTAAAAAATCGTTAGCAGTCTCTGATTTTTTAAAGTTTGTAGATGCTCCAATAGCAGTAATGAACTTTGAAAATACAAGAATCAATCGAGACTTTAGTAATAATGTTAATAGAATGATAAATATTGATATTTATAATCAGCAAAAAACATTATTTACAGGAACAAAGCAAATAAATCAGATAAATCTTATTAAGCAAAAAAATCTTTTTAGTGAATTATCTGAAAAAGCGCAAATGTTAGCGAATATTCGTCAAAATAATCCTGAGGCATCATTTTCTGAATTAGAAATCATGATGAATGAAAAAGGGATTGCCATCACTAAGTCGGGAATAAGTAATTTATTTAAAATTATTTCAAAATTGGCAGAAAGCATTGGTGGATAAAAGATGAAAAAAAACGATGTAGTAGCTATTTTTAGTCAAAATATGAAAGAATTTAGAGTGAAAGCGGGTTTAACGCAAGAAGAACTTAGTTTTAGAGCAGGACTACACCGTAATTACATTTCAGACACTGAGCGTGGGAGAAGAAATGTTTCCCTAAAAGCTGTTGAAAAAATAGCTGAAGGGTTGGGAGTAGAGGTTTGTGAACTCTTTAAACATAATGAATAAAAAAACAAAATCATAAAAGCATGATTTTGTTTTTTTTATTTATAGATAAATAAACGTGTATGATTATCAACTTGAGGATTTTGGCATAATTGATCAAAATTAGTATAAAGAATATAAACTTTAAATCCTTTAACTTTTAATGTGTTGTAAATATCTAAGTTACTGCGATAGTTTTTATTAACTAGTAAAATTTTTTTATTTTTATCAATTTTTCGATAATAATTATAATTAAATCCCACAACAGGGACATTAATTGAATCAATAATATGTTTTTCTTGATAACTAACATTGTTTCTTAAATCAACAACTTGTCAGTTTTTACTTTTTAAGATTTTTAAAAATTTCTTTTCTGATTTTGTTTTGTATTTTCTTTTAAAACTATTTGTTTTAAAAATTCTTTCAATAAATTTTAAGACATAATCAAGTCATTGCATATTATCACCTATTAATTATTATAGCCTTCATTGGTTTTAAATTAAAGAGACAATAAAACTTTCTAATTTTACTAAAATTCAACTATGAAATGTAGTATCATTATAAGTGAATTGGGGGCAAAATTATGCTACAACTACTTGCAAGTGTTGCAGAAACTAGACTTGGAAACTGAATAATCTTTACATTAGAAATTACAGCTTTAGTTGTTTCTGTATTAATGATAATAGTGGGTATGATTCAAAACAAAACATCACAAACTGGTTTAAGTGCACTAAACGGGGGAAATGATGAACTATTTTCAAACTCAAAAGAAAGAGGTATGGATAAAACCATGTCAATCTGAATGTTTAGTTTGGGAATAGCAATGTTTATTATTACAATAGTAATTGGTATAATCACAAACACTGTTTTAGCATAATGGTGTTTTTTTATTAAAGAGAAAACATGGAAAAGAAATTACAATGAGAGAAAAAATATTACAGAAATTAGAAAAAGACGAACGAGTACATTTAAATGATTTATTAAAACTAAGCAATAGTGATCAAGAATTGGTAACAAATGCTTTAAAAGAATTACAAGCTGAATATCAAATTGCATGAACTAAAGAAAATGTTGTTTATAAAATTGGTGACAAATATAAAATTGGTTCTATTAAAATCAATGATAAAGGTTTTGGATTTGTAAAGGATTTAAATGATATTGAAAATGATTATTTTGTAGCTCCAAATGCAATTAATGGAGCAATTTCAACAGATGAAGTTGTCTTTACATTAGAAAAAGAAGCAGACGGTCGTTTAAAAGCAAACGTCGAAGAAATCGCTTTAAGAACCAAAACTTATTTAATTGGAGAAATCCATGAAAGTAAAGATGGTCGTTTTTTAGATTTCGTGGCAAATGAACCAGGGTTTAAAAATTATCGTATTGTCATGGTTAACTCAAAGGACTATAAGTTAAAAAAAGATTTAATTATAAAGGTAAAAATCCTTGATGTTAGAGAGCGAAAACTATTTACAAGAATTCAAAAAATTATTGGTGATGCTAATAAAGCCATTGATAGAATTATTTCAATTGCTTATGAATTTGATATTAAACCAGATTTTAATAAACAAACAATCGATAATGCACAAATGGTTGCAAAACCAATTGATTATAATGATCCTTTAGTTAAAAGACGTAAAAAAATAATTACAGATAAAAATTTAGTAACAATTGATGGAGCTGACTCAAAAGATTTAGATGATGCAGTTTATGTTGAAAAAACAGCAACTGGATATAAATTATTTGTAGCAATTGCTGATGTTAGTTATTATGTGACACCATTTTCTCCATTAGATAATACTGCTTTATTTAGAGGAAACTCAGTTTATCTGGCCAATAAAGTAATTCCAATGTTACCAGAAAAGTTATCAAATGGAGTATGTAGTTTAAATCCAAATGAAGATAAATTATGTATGGTTGCAGAAATGGATTTTGATATGAATGGAAATATGATTCACAAAAAAGTCTATGAATCAGTTATGAATTCAAAAGCACGTTTAACTTATAATGAAGTTAATGAATTATTTAGTAAAGGTACTTCTTCAAGAAGCCAAGAAATTATTGATATGTTAATGGTGGCCAAAGAATTACATGAATTAATTGATGCAGAGCGTTCAGCAAGAGGTGCCATTGAATTTGATGTTCCAGAACCAAAAATTATTTTAGATAAAGATAGTAATGTGATTGATATTGTTCCAAGAGGAAGAGGAGTTTCAGAAAAACTAATTGAAAACTTTATGGTTAGTGCTAATGAAGCAGTGGCTCAAGTAATTTTTGAAAAAGAATTACCATATGTTTATCGAAACCATGGAATTCCAAAAGAAGAAAACTTAATTGAATGACATACAATGATTAGAAATTTAGGGATCAATGTTAAATTAACTGATCTAGATAAAATTAATCCAAAAACAATTCGCAGTGCTTTAAAACAAATTGAAGAACAAGTTACAGATCAAACAGAAAGAGATGTTATTAATGTTACTTTATTGCGTTTTATGGAAAAAGCCGCTTATGAATTAGATAACATTGGTCACTTTGGATTGGCAAGTAGATGTTATACTCACTTTACAAGTCCAATTAGAAGATATAGTGATTTAATGGTACATAGATTCTTAAAACAATATTTAATTGATAAAGATTTAAGAGACTTTAAGTTAGAGCAAAATACTAAGTTTATTAATAAAGCATGTAATATAATTAATGAAACAGAAAAACAAGCAGTTAATGCTGAAAGAGAAGTTAATAAAGTGTGTATGGCTGAATATATGACCCATCACATTGAAAAAGAATATACTGGAGTTGTTGCAGCTGTTTTAAAATTTGGTCTATTTATTCAATTAGAAAATTGTGTTGAAGGATTAATTCATATTTCAGAATTACCAGATTACACTTTTGATGAAAAAGCCAATATTATGGTTGATAAACAAAATAAAATGTTTAGATTAGGACAAAAAGTTAAAATTAAAGTCAAAAATGCAGATGTTAAGAAAAGAATCATTGATTTTGTTTTAGCTTAAAAAAGTGAGGAATTAAAATATGGGAGAACATGTAATTTTAAAAAATAAAAAAGCATATTTTAATTTTGAAATTTTAGATACTTGAGAAGCTGGAATTGTTTTGACAGGTCCAGAAATTAAATCAATTAGAGCAAAAGAAGTTTCAATTAATGAATCATTTATTTTAATTAGACGTGGTGAAGTTGAAATTTTAAATATGAATATTAAAAAATATGAATTTGCTCATCATGTTAAACAAGATCCAATAAGAAATCGTAAATTATTACTTCATAAAGAAGAAATTAAAAAAATTTTAAAAAGAATTCAATTAGAAAACTTAACTTTAGTTCCTTTAAAATTGTATTTTAAAGGAAATTATGCAAAACTAGAAATAGGATTAGCAAAAGGTAAAAAGCTAATTGATAAGAGAGAGACTATTAAAAAAAGAGATGTAGAAAGAAAACTTAATAAAATTAAGTAGGTGGAAATATGAGTCAAGATCAATTAATTAATTTAATTTGTGCCGTTATATTTTACACAATTGCAGTAATTTGCTTAATTTCATTATTAATTGTTAAACGTAAGCAAAATGTATCAGGTAATGTTACTTTAAAACAAGCAAATAAAACTGGATTAAGTGGAATATGAGATTTTACAAAACGTAATATATTGCCATTTGCTACTATAGTTTGTTTTGTAATGGGTATAACTTTTACTATTATGATATTTAGTCTTTAAAAACAATATTTATATTTGTTATAAATATTGTTTTTTTTTTTTTTTTTGTAGTCTATAAGTGTATATCTAAGTATACGCTATAAATTAAAAAGATAAAAAATGGATAATATACTTATAATCTAAAGTTGGGTTTTGTTAATAATTCATTTTATCAGTGCTTTATTGGAAAATATTTCCTTTTATTACAATAAAATGAGTAAATATTTGAAAAATTTTCCAATTTGTATTAAACTAAATATGAGATTATTCTCAAAGAAAGGTTATTAACAATAATGGCAGAAAAAGTAATTAAAAAAGAAAAGGTTGCCAATACAGGTAGCGGTTGACATAAATTTAAAGCTGCAACTGGTGCAACATTTTCTAAATTAAGTAAAGCATTTCTACTACCAATCGCTTTATTGCCAATTGCGGGGGTTTTCCTTGGAGTTGGAGCTACAATTGCAAATGAAACTGCTGAAGGTTCATTTATTTGATTCTTAGGTAAAACAATGAATACTATGGGTGATGTTGCTTTTGGTAACTTACCAATATTATTTGCAATATCAGTTGCGATTGCTTATACTGAAGATTCAGGAGTTGCTGCAATTACTGCAGTAGTTGGTTTTTTAGTGTTAAATGGAATTCAAAAAGCTTTAATCGTAGAAACTGATGATGGATCATACAACATGTTATGATGAAAATCAATTCCTGCAGGATTAATTACAGCGAATGTTGGAATTACTTCTTTAAATACAGGAATATTTGCAGCAATCTTTGTTGGAGCAATTGTGGCATTTATGTACAATAAATTTCATAAAACACAATTACCACAATTTATTAGTTTCTTCTCAGGAAGTAAATTAGTGCCAATTATGACATTCTTTGCAGTTATTCCTTTATCATTTATTTTCTTATTTATTTGACCACCAATTGGTCTAGGATTAGAATGATTTGGAACTAACTCAGGGAAATTACCAGTTGGTCTTGATTCATTAGTGTATGAAATTATTGAAAGATCATTAGTACCTTTTGGTTTACACCACGTATTCTACGCACCATTGTGATGAACAAGCGCGGGGGGGTCAATCATTGATACTTTAAGTAAAAACCCAGATTACATGCTAGAATCTGGTATAAAAGCTTCTGAAGCTTTAACAGAAATTTTGGCTTTAGAAGATAAATCTCTTTTAATTGGGGATCAATATATGATGTATTGAGTAATGAGTGGAGATAACAAATGATTAACATTTACTGATTTACAAAATATGGGATTAAACTTAGGTAGATTCCAATCAGGTAAATTTGGATTTATGTTATTAGGATTACCAGCAGCTGGAGTTGCTATGTGATTAAATGTTCCTAAAGAAAATAGACGTAATGTAATGGGAATTTACTTCTCAGCTGCATTCACTTGTTTCTTAACAGGAATTACAGAACCAATCGAATTTACTTTCTTATTCTTAGCTCCATGATTATTCTATGGAGTACATATGCCGTTAGCATCAATTTCATTTATGCTAACTGGATTAATGAAAGTTCACGTATCAATGACTGTTAGTGGAGGATTTATTGACTTTGTTGTATTTGGATTAGTTCCAATGAAATTAGGAACAAACTGATTCCACGTATTATGAATTGCAGCAATTATGTCTCCTGCCTATTTCTTTGCATTCTACTTTGCAGTAAAATTTGGAAATGTAAAAGTTCCAGGTAGAGAAGATGGAGCAGTTGAATTATATACAAAAGCAGACGTTAAAGCTAAAAAAGGTGGAAACGCTGCATCAAATACAAAATTAGAAGATCAAATTACAAAAGCAACAAAAATTATTGAATACTTAGGTGGTGAATCAAATATTACTGCTGTAGATTCTTGTGCATCAAGATTGAGATTAACTGTTGTTGATGGAACAAAAGTTAACAAAGACGGTATTATGTCTCTTGGAGGATGTACAGGAATTATTATTAAAGGTACAAGTGTTCATGTTGTTTATGGGGGAGAACAAGAAGTTATTAAACCTCATATGAGAGAAATCTTAGCGCAACAAAGAGCTGCTAAATAATTTGATTAAATATACAAAATAAACTCTTTTTTATGGAGTTTATTTTATTTTTAAAAATTAGAAAAAAATTCTAAAAAGAGATATATTTTCAAAAAATTTTTAAGGGTCATACTTCATACTTGCTATGTTAATATGAAGGAGTAAATAAAAGGAGATATTCAAATATGACAAACGATAGAAAAATAGTTTTAGTTGGATGTGGAGCTGTTGGTACAAGTTTTATCTATTCAGCAATTAATCAAGGAATCGCACAACACTATGTGTTAATCGATGTAGTTGCAGATGTTGCTGAAGGAAATGCAATGGATTTAACTGATGCACATGCAGTATTGCCAAATCCATTTAGTACAGTTAAAGCTGGAGATTATTCAGATTGTAAAGATGCAGATATTGTTGTAATTACAGCTGGAAGACCTCAAAAACCAGGGGAAACAAGATTAGAAATGATTGCAGATAATTCAAAAATTATGAAAACAATCGCATCTGAAATTAAAAAATCAGGATTTAATGGAATTACTGTTATTGCTTCAAACCCAGTTGATGTTTTAACACATGTATATCAAAAAGTTACAGGATATCCTGCAAATAAAGTTATTTCTTCAGGAACAACTCTTGATTCATCAAGATTAAGAAAATTATTAGGAGAAAAATTAGGTGTAGCACCAAGATCTGTTAAAGCATATCTTTTAGGAGAACATGGTGATTCTTCAGTTGCTATTTGAAGTAGATCAACTGTTATGGGGAAAAGCATTTTAGAATATTTAGAAGAAGGTAAATTAACTTCAGAAGAATTAAAACAAGTAAAAGATGATGCAACTCATATGGCCTATAAAATTATTGAGAAAAAAAGAGCCACTTTCTATGGAATTGGTGCTTGTTTAACAAGAATAACAAAATCAATTTTAAATGATGAAAAATCATCATTAATGGTTGGTGCCTATTTAACAGGTCAATATGGACTTGATGATGTTTACATTAGTGTTCCATGTATTGTTGGAGCAAATGGTATTGAACAAATTATTGATTGAAAATTATCAGCAGAAGAGTTAGCAGGATTACAAGAATCTTCAAATCAATTAAAAGAAGTATTTGCAACTGCAAGCGAAGCTATTAAGTAATATAAAAAAAGAAAAAAAACAACTCAATTAATTGAGTTGTTTTTTAATGCATAAAATTATTATTCCATTGAACATCCAGATCATCTTTCAGCAAATGAATCATTTCCTGAACATAAGAACACGATGTCAATTACTCACATTATTCCAAATGTAAGTACTCAACAGAATCCCACTAAGAATTGCATCATTCATAATTGACCTGATTTATCTGAATTACTGAAGTCAACTCCAATAACTTTCATACCAAGGTCTGCATTACCTCTAGCTCATCAAATAAACATAACGATACCATAGATACCAAATGTAATAAATGTTAAACCAGTGTTAATTAATACTCTTAATAAACGTTTAAGTCCTCTCATCTCACACATTTCCTCCTTTAAAATATTATAATAAATTTTAAAGCCAAAATGGAAATAATTTCTATTTCTTCATTGAATTATTACAAAGTTTTTTAAATATTAGTTTTCTGGAATTAAAGTTAAAATTCCAGAAATAATATTTGTAAAAAATAGTGAACATACTCCAAAGGCAACATGTTCTTGACCATCACCAATAATTTTCTTAGATTTAATTGTCATAGGTATAGTTCAAATTAATGGAATTAGTACTATAGCAGTTGCTATAGTACTAATAATATTTAAAATATAAGCTGCTTTTCTCATTTTTTTCTTTCTCCTTCTATAAACGTGATTATACTTTTTTTTTTTTTTTTTTTTCAAGTTTATATAATTTTTGATATTTGTTCTATAATAAGGTTATGGGGGTGTCCCGGTTTCGACAGGATACAATCTAACCCATAACTGCAGTGGTTTGGTAGACCTTAATACTTCTAGGTTTGATAAAATGCAAACGAAGAAAAAAATGAATTTGAAATGCCAGCATTTATGATCAATAATGCATCAGCTGGAGTTGCTTTAGCAGCTTAATTAGACTTTAAGTTTAATAGCATTCAACGTTAATTAAGTGTCTTTGTACTTCATTTAGTAAACGTATTTACCCAAGTACAATAGGTGATGTGATTTTAGCAATAAGCATCATTGAAATTTTATTGCTAACACTATAAATTAAATCTAGTTGTTTCTGTTGGTTTATAGTGTAAGTTAGAAACAGCTAAACTGTAGACGTTATGGTTCGGAGTATTTTGGACGCGGGTTCGATTCCCGCCATCTCCACCATTTTTTTATGTTTAATTGAATTATAAGAAAGGAAAGTGAGCTACGCTTTATGAATATTGGTTCCGCTTTAATCGCTTGTCTTTCTTATACTTTAATTACAGCTTTTGTTTATACAATTACTTGAGGTTTATCTAGACATTTATTTACTAAGGTTAAAATTTATTATGAAATGATTTTAGGAATTAGTTTAGGAGTTATTTCAATTTTTGGAGTAATTATTTTGTCATTAACAATGGGAGAGAATAAAAATTTACAATTAACAATTCTATTGCCAATGTTTTTATTTTGAACTTCAATCTTTTTTATTTCAATTTATTCAACTATTGGTATTTTAGTTTCTAATATCTTGTCATTATTTGTTTTTTCTACAATCTTTCCTCAATACTTTGGAAAATTAGAAGATATGAATATGATTATTTTGATTGTTGTAGGTTATGTTGTGCCAATTATAATTTACTTCTTAAATGCATTTTGAAAAAAAATTAATGCTTGAAGTTCATGATCGCTTACAACCATAGCTTGTCTTGCAACAGCAATGGTGTTTGCATTTCCAACAATTAATGAAGGTGAAACTATTAGTTATTTAATGACAATCTTATTGTGGTTGGGTACTGGATACTTCACGTATGGATATATTACTTTAATTGATCAAATTTATATTCATGCTTTACAATTGCAAAATATTGTTGCCTATGATGATGTTTATTATTTAAATCAATCAAGTGCACACGAACAATTGTTAAAATTTATTCAAACTAATAAAGTTAGATCGGGATATTATGTAACATTCTTTATTAGTCACTATGATATGTTTGAAAAGAAAGTAAGTAACAATATTAAAGATATTGTTGTTAGTTCAGTTTCAAAACAAGCCTATGAATTATTTAATGAGCAATTTAAAGACTTAGTATTTTTTAAACCAAACTATAAAACTTATGGAGTTTTTATTCCAATTGAAAATGAAGTTGTTTTTTCAAAAGAAAAAAATGAAACTAACATTGAAAATATCATTAAACCAATCTTTTCAAAGATTGATAATAAATTTACAGTTGAAAATTTTAAAATTACAGTTAGTTTAAAAGCAATTGTTTCAATTTATGGACTACATTCTAATAACCTAGATAATTTATATGAACTAAATAATTATGTTAGAAATGATGTTAATTTAAATAATCAAGATTTAATTTTAGTTGACCCAAAAGAAGTTGTCTTAGAAAAAAATAAAAATAAAAAAATTCTAACTTTAAATGAAATTGTTTCATTGAACCATGTTAGTTCAATCTTTGACCCAATTTATGACTCAACTATTAATGATTTTGAATATTTGAATATTAACAGTATGGTTGAAGGAATTGAAATGAACTCAAGTTTATTTAAACCAAAAGCAAAAGATATAAATGAATATGGTTTAAGCTCGTTATTAAAAAGATATACAGCTTTAACTTCAATTAAAGATATTCATAAATATAAAATTACTAGTCAAAAAGTATTTTTAGAATATGATACAAATTATATTGCTACAGAAGAATTTGATATAAAAGTTTTTCTTGCGAAATTAAAGATGAATAAAATTAAATTAAATAATTTAATTTTAAAATTTAATATTCAAGACGAAATCGATAATAGAGAAATGTTGGCTAAAAATTTAAATGCTTTAAAAGAATATGGAATTAAAACAGCAGTTGATGATTTTGGTGCAGAAAATTGTGATTATAGTTTATTGTCAATTTATCAACCTGAATTTATTTTTTTACAAAAAACTATCTGTAAAAAAGTTAATATAATAAAAGAAAATGAAAAGATAATTAAGAATTCATTAAACATTGCTAATAAAATTGATGCTAAATTAATTGCAACCAATATTGATAGTTACATGATATTTAAAACAATTAAAGAATTGGGAGTTACTTTATTTACAGGAGAATTAATTGGATCAAGTGGAGAGCCAAAATTAGATATTTCAACTGAATTAAAATACTTACTAACAAAATAGAAAGAGGAACTAAGTTATGGATCACAATATTATAAATATTGAAGAACTTTCAAATAAAATTGAAACCTTAATTGATGATAATAAAGTTTCTCATTTAAGAGAATTAGTCGAAGATCACTATCCTGCCGATATTGCAGAAGCAATGTCAAAGTTAGAAGAGAAAAAAATTATTGTTGCGTTACGATTATTATCAACTGATGTAGTAGCAGAAATTTTTACTTACTTTGATTATGATATTCAAGAAGAAATTATTAATACTTATTCAAGTCAGCAAGTTAAAGAATTGTTTGAAGAAATTTTTACTGATGATATTGTAGATATTTTAGAAGAGATGCCTTCAAACATTGTTAAAAAAGTTTTACGTAACTCTTCTCCTGAGTCACGTTTACAAATTAATAGTATTTTAAAATATGAAGAACAATCAGCTGGAAGTATTATGTCAGTTGAATATACAAAATTGCGTACAACTTGAACTGCAAAACAAGCAATTGAAGTTATTAAAGAGCAAAGAGAAGAAACAGAAGAAATTAGTTCCTTTTATGTAGTTGATGGTTTAAATAATTTAAAAGGAATTATTGAATTAAAAACTTTATTCTTTGCAAAACCTGAAACTTCAATTTCTAACTTAATGGATGAAAGAATTGTTTATGTTTATACTTCAACAGATCAAGAACATGTTATTGAGCAATTCAAAAAGTATGACATTATAACTTTGCCAATTTTAAACAGTCAAAATAAATTAGTAGGAATTATTACTGTTGATGATGTAATTGATGTAATTGAAGAAGAAGCAACAGAAGATATTCACAAGATGGCAGGGATTAGTCCCACAGAAGATGCTTATTTTAAAACTAGTGTTTGAAAAATGGTTCGTTCAAGAAGTGTATGATTATTATTCTTAATGATTTCAGCAACTCTTTCTCAAATTGTTATTTCAGTTTTTATGAAAATTTATAATAGCAATTCTACAGGAGAACAACAAGTTGAACAATGAAGTATTAGTTACATTGTAACAATGTTGTTAACACCATTATTGACAGTTATTTCTGGAACTGCAGGAAATGCAGGAAGTCAATCATCAACGATGATTGTACGTGCCTTATCTTTACGTGAAGTTGAGACTAAAGATTTTGCAAGAGTAATGTGAAAAGAATTGAGAGTTGCTTCATTAACTGGATTAATTTTAGTAAGTGCAAACTTTATTAGAATGGTTTCAATTTATGCTGTTGAATATAAGGGAGATATTAATCATCCTGAATTATGATATTCAATTGCAACTCTTTCAATTGCAATGTATTTAACTTTAATTATTTCAAAATTAATTGGGGGATTATTGCCAATTCTTGCTAAAAAAATTAAATTAGACCCAGCAGTAATGGCAGCTCCATTACTAACAACAATTGTAGATGCACTTTCAACTGCAATCTTCTTTTCAATTGGTTTGATTTTCTTTTGACAACAAATACAAGGAGGATAGTTTATGAGATTAAGAAATAAAAATTGAACTAAAGATTATATTTTAGAAAATCAAAAATATATGATTGAAACTACAGCAAAAATTAATCCAAAACAATTCTTTAAAAATGAATATCCAATTTATTTAGAGATTGGATGTGGCAAAGGCCAATTTGCAATTGGCAATTCTTTGAAGTATAAGAATAAAAACTTTATTGCAATGGAAAAAGAAACAACTGTAATTGGAGTAGCACTTAAAAAAGCAATTACAACAATTGAAGACGATTTTGAAAATTTAAAGTTTTTAAATAAGTTTGCAGAAAATTTACTTGATATTTTTGAACCACATAGTTTTGATGGAATTTATTTAAACTTTTCAGATCCATGACCTAAAGCAAAGCACTATAAAAAACGCTTAACGTATATTAAGTTTTTAGATATTTATTGAGATTTATTAAAAGATAATGGAATTATTGAAATTAAAACTGATAATGATAAATTATATGAATTTAGTTTAGAACAAATCAATGATTCAAGATTTGAAATGTTATTTAATACAAATAATTTGTATAGTGATGAAAATAATTTAGTTGATAATGTAGCAACTGAATATGAACAAAAGTTCCATGCAATGGGAAAAAATATTAATAAAATCATAATTAAAAAGTAGTTGATTACTCAACTACTTTTTCTTTATTTTCAATTGTTTGCTTATTATTTTTTAAATTAGTTAAGTATTCATCTTTAAATTCTTTACTTTCATTTAATAAATAAATTAAAATGTAAAAATATAAGTATAAAAAGATAGTGTTAATTAAATATACTATTAAAAATAATCATCATTTTTGAGCTGCATATTGTGCAAAACTAATTTCACCAATCATTGAACCACTTGTTAAATGAATAAAAAAACATGCAATTGTAAAAATATTAATGAAGATATGTAAATATCGACTTGGTTTTACTTCAATACTTTCTTGTTTTTGTTCATCTTCAAAAACAAGAATATCTGTAAATAAGGAAATACTTGATCTTTTATTTCCTAGAATACAAGCAATTAAATAAACTAATAAAAAGTTTAATGTTATTTGACAACTAATAATTATTTTTTGATTCTTTTCCAAAGGAAGAGTCAATATAATAATTAATGAAATCATAATTAAACCAAAAATAATTGAACCAGTTCATAAAACTGGTTTTTTTAATAGTGGTTTTACTTTTTTAAAATCCATAACTATTCACCTAGTATGATTATATAGATTATTCTTAACTATAATATTTCAAAATTATATTTTATTGATATTTTGATTACTGCTGTAAAATATTCCAAAAATTTTTATAAGTTTAAGTTGTTTTTTCTAAAATAAAAGTTAAAATTAAATTGTAAATACAATAGAAGCTTGTATAAGTCAACATAAAGGGTTGATGTTTCTACGCTAGACCAATCTAGCTGCTATGGGTTAACGGAGGTTTTTAGTAAATTAATATATTAATTTCTAAGAAACCTCATTTTTTTATAGCTTTTTATTGTTGAGCTAGCTATTTATTTACACTAAAAAGATATATATAATACAAAGAAAAAAACTTATGGAGGAAATAATTAATTATGAAAAAATTATTATCTAGTTTAATGGCGGCAGTTGTCGTTGCATCAAGTGCATCAACTGTAGTTGCGTGTGGTGGAGGTGTAAATACTGATCCTATTACAGGTGAAAAAATATGATTAGTAACAGATGCAGGAAAAGTTAATGATAAATCTTTTAACCAATCTGGATTTGAAGGTGGAAATCACTTTAATAAAGAAATTTTAGGTAAAAATGAGGAAATTGGAAAAACTGAACCAAACGATTTAGCTGAATTAGTTTCTGCATATGAAAATGCAAAATTTGATGGAGCTGGAACATTAATCTTACCAGGATTCCATCATGCTGTTGAAGGTGAAAATAAAGCAGCTGATATTATGAATGGTGGAACAACTATTATTTTAGATAGTGATCATGCTGGTAAAGATAATCAAATAGGAATTATGTTTAGAGGAGACGTTTCAGGATTTTATGCTGCAATGTCATCATTAATTACATTATCAAACAAAGACGGATGAGATCAAAAAGAAGTAAAAGTAGCAACATTTGGTGGAAGTCATAATGCTGGTGCTGTTGATAACTTTATGGTTGGATATTTAGCAGCAATTGAAGTTTTTAATGAAGCTGTTAAAGATGCAAATTTAAAAGCAAATTTAGGAATTGGAGATAATGTTACTAGTGCTACAAGAGTTAAATCACAAATAGCTGCGCCAACAAGCGATAGCGATACAAAATGATTCACTAACTCATTTAATGCAGGAGATGGAAAAACAATTTCTGAAACTTTAACAAATAAAGAAAATGATGCAAACTTATTAATGGCTGTTGCAGGACCCCAAACAAAAGATTCATTAGATGTAATAAAAACAATGGATAATAAATTTGTTATTGGTGTTGATACAGATCAATCAACTATGTACTCAGATTATGATGGAAAAATTATTACTTCAGCAGAAAAAGCATTAGTTGATGCAACAGTAATTTCATTGGGTCACTCAAAACTTTACAATGAAATTGAAGGTGTTCAAGATAAAACAGTATCTTATGCAACAGAAAAAGCAGCATCATTTACAGTTGAAAATGAAAATGGTGAATTTGAAGCATATGATTTAGCTGCTAAAAAAGCTGAATTGTGAGAAGGAAAAACAATGTGAATGGGTGGAAAAGCATCTGTAGATGGAAAAAACCTTGTTACAGGAGATCTTTACAATAAGATGATTTCAACTATTACTGGATCAGTTATGGAAACTGCTTCAATTGAATTATTTAAAACAATTGCAAAAGATGGATCAGCTATAAATGTATTATCTAATGCAACAATTTCTGCATATGCAGACTCAATCTTAGATGATATTTTAACTAGTGAATAATATAATAAAATATTAGTAACAACAAAAAATGATATTTTTGAAACAAAATATCATTTTTTAATGAGGGGACGAAAAACGTGATAAAAGATAATAATATTATTGAAATGAAAAACATTTTAATGGTTTTCAATAAAAAAATTATTGCCAATGATGATGTTAATTTTTCTGTAAAAGAAGGAGAAATTCATGCATTAATGGGTGAAAATGGAGCGGGTAAATCAACATTAATGTCAATTTTATTTGGAATATATAATCCTACAAAGGGAACAATTAAAATTCGCGGAAAAGAAGAAGTAATTACAAGCCCCATTAAAGCAAATAAATTAGGAATTGGAATGGTCCATCAGCATTTTAAAATGGTTGATATTTTTCCTTTATGGAGAAATATTTCATTAGGTTCTGAAGAAACTATTGGAAAAACTATTATCAATTCAAAAAAAATAAAAGAAGATATAACAGAAATTATGGAAAAATATAATTTAAATGTTGATCTAAATATAAAAGCAGAAAATGCAACAGTTGGAATGAAACAACGTGCTGAAATTTTAAAAGTCTTATATCAAGGAAATGAAATTTTAGTCTTTGATGAACCAACAGCTGTGTTAACTCCTCAGGAAATAGATGGTTTCTTAGAAGTTTTATTAGAGTTGCAGAGAAACGGAAAAACAATTATTTTAATTACTCATAAACTACAAGAAATTAAAAAAGTTGCTAACACTGCGACAGTTTTAAGAAGAGGAAAATCTATTGGAACATATGA
The DNA here is from genome assembly GCF_000565175.1 of Spiroplasma culicicola AES-1. NCBI lineage: Bacteria > Bacillati > Mycoplasmatota > Mollicutes > Entomoplasmatales > Spiroplasmataceae > Spiroplasma > Spiroplasma culicicola. The sequence goes on from NZ_CP006681.1 coordinate 103,145, forward strand.
TGTTGCTAAAACTTCTGTTGAGCAATTATCTGAAGCAATGGTTGGAAGAAAACTTGTAGAAATTAAAAATAATTATGATACACCTTCTAATGAAGTAGCATTAGAAATTAAAAATCTTTCTGCAACTAAATATGGTTTTAGAAATATTGATGCATTAAATGATGTTAGTTTTAATGTAAAAAAAGGTGAAATAGTTGCAATCGCTGGAGTTGAGGGAAATGGACAATTAGAATTGGCAAATGCAATTTCTGGAATGGTTCATGCTCATACTGGTGAAATAATTTTAAATGGAAAAAGTATTACTAAAGATAGCGTGTCAAAAAGATTTGTTGAACATAAGATGTCACATATTCCAGAAGACAGACATAAATATGGCTTAGCTTTAGATTGAAACTTAATCAATAATGCTGCATTTGAAGATATTGATACACCAGCTTTCTCATACAAAGGTTTAATGAGAAAAGGAAAAATACAACAGCATGCACAAGAGATTATTGAAAAATATGATGTTAGAAATGCAGATTTTGGTTTTGCAATAGCAAGACAACTATCTGGTGGAAATCAACAAAAAATGATAGTTGGTAGAGAATTTTCAAGGGATGCAGATTTCCATTTAATCTTTCAACCAACAAGAGGACTTGACGTTGGATCAATTGAATTTATCCACTCTCAAATTCTTAATTTAAAATCTGAAGGAAAAGCAATTTTATTAATTTCATATGAGTTATCTGAAATTATGCAACTTGCTGACAGAATTATTGTTATAAATGCAGGAAATATAATTGGTGAACTTCCTGGAAATAAAGCAGATCGAAATCAAATAGGTAGAATGATGATGGGGGCAGAATAATGAAATTTAAACTAAAAACATGAGTTAGAAATATGAAGTTGAATGCTCAATTAAATTCCCCAGAAATTAAAAAGACTGCTTCATTTTTTAAAACAAGTGTAATTTCAATTCTTGTTGGAACAATTTTAACAATGCTTTTAATTGCGGGACTTGGAGCTAATCCAATTGCTTTCTTTATAAAATCATTTGATGTTGTATTTACAAGAGATGTTAACTTACAAAATGCATTTTCATGATTTGCAGTCTATGGATTATTTGCAATTGGTCTTGCAATTGGTTTTAAAGTTGGACTATTTAATATGTCTGGTTCTGGACAAGCAATTCTTTCTATGGGTATTACTGGATTAATGTTAATTTCATTATTTGGAAATACTCAAGTGGAAATTAATAAAGCTGGAAGTTGAGTAATAATTTTGATTTTTATTGTTATGGTAACAATGTCAATGTTGCTTTCATCAATTACTGGAATATTGAAAGTATTTTTCAATATCCATGAAGTTGCAACTTCAATTTTATTAAACTGAACAGTTTGATATTTAATGAAATGAGCCTTTGGTTTAGAAGGATTTATTTCTTCTAGTCCAAGAATACCAACTGAGTGAATAGCACTTGCGGGTATTAAATGATTAATACCGATTATATTAATGACATTAGTATTTGTTGCTACATGATTTATTCTAACATTTACAACTTTAGGTTATAAATTTAAACTAGTTGGAACACAAAAAGATGCAGCGCACTATGTTGGTATTAATTACAAAAAATATATAATTAGTGCAACTGCTATACAGGGATTTTGTATAGGAATTGGTTCATTTGTGTATTGATGTGCAATCAAAGGGCAATATAGTTTAGGTAATGATATTATTCCTACAATTGGATTTGATGCAATTGCAATTAGTTTAATTGCTTTTAATAATATTTTAGGAATATTACCAATTTCATTCTTATGAGCAATTTTAACTGTAGGAATGCCTGTTGCTGTAACTTCATTTAATGAATTAGGAAGAGAAATTGCACCATTAATTTTTGGTTTCATAGTATATGCTTCAACATTTGCTTCATTATTTGCAAGATTGCAACCAATGAAATGAATAAGATTTAGCATATATTACTTTAGAGATATTCCTACTCAAATTGAAATTAAAAATATTAACAAACAAATTAAGGATATAAAACAAGAAATTAAAAATATTAATAGACGTAATTTTGAAAATCATTTACAATTAAAAGCATTGGTATCTGAAATTGAAAAAAATATTGAAGATATCAAAGACTTAAAATTTGAATTAAATAATACTAATAAACTTGATCCAACTAACGAATCAAAGATCAAAGAGCTTAAAGATAATTTCAGTAAACTTGTTGAAACAAATAAAAGATTGAGTGAACAATTTGAACATTCTAAAAAAGAAATTATTATTGTTTTAAATAGACATATAAAACAATTAAAAGGAGATATTCAATATCTTAAAGATTCAGGATCTGAAAAATACTTTAAATCAAGTTATTATTCAATAAAATCTTCATTTAAATTTAAAACAAAAAGAAATGCGTGAGATCTATTAAATCCTGCAGTTAAAGATTTAAATGCAATTGAAGAAGAAAAAATTAATATACTACTTGAAATAAAAAGATATAAAAAAGCAAAATTCAATTCGGAATTAAAATTTATTAAAGAAGTAAAAGCAAAATATAAATTAGATTTAAAACAATTAAAAACAGAATATCAATTAAATATTAAAAAAATAGCAAATGAAATAAAAAGTATTAAAAAAGAAGAATTAGAAAATAAAGATGCACAACTTGAAGTTCTTAGATTAAAAATAGTTGAATTAACTAGTGAATATAATCAAAAAATAGATTCACTAAGTAATGACTTAAATCAAAAATTAGTAATTTCTGATAATCAAAGAATTAAATTTGCAAAACAAGATGAAATTGATAGAGAAAATAAAATTGTTAGACTTGCACAATTGCATAAAGATTTTGAAGTTTGAAAAGAAAAAGAACAAGTTTTAAATCAAAAATGAGCTGTCAAAATTGCTAATTTAAAAGAAACAAATGTTCAATTAATGAAGAAAAAAGAAGAAAATTGAATTTTAGCAAAAACAGAATTAATTTCATTAGAAAATAATATTAAAGTATCGATTGAAAATACTAATAATCAAATTAAAATGAATTTAGAAAATGAAACAAATGAGCAAAGAATTTTAGACTTAAAACTTGAAAACAAAGAATTTATTGTCAATCAAAAGGCAATGAGATATGAAAAAATCTTAGAATTGGGTGAGAAATATGGATGTAATTAGTTTATTTCAATATACAGCTGAATTCTTTGTAGTAATTTCATTAGCAGCTCTTGCTGGAATGATAGCTGAAAGAGCTGGAGTTGTAAATATTGCAATTGAAGGTTTCATGACAATGGGTGCGTTATTATTTGCTATATTAGGAAATTTAACATATTCCCAAGATAAAAATTGAATGCAATTAATTTGATTTGTAGTAATCTTTATAGCTGGAATGTTAATGTCATTAATGCACTCATTTGTAGCCATTAGATTGAAATGTGATCAGATTGTTTCGGGTACTGCTATTAATCTATTTATGCAAGGTTTAGCATTATTTATAGTAACTGCTAAATTAGTTGGAAATGATGATACATTTATTTATGGAAAATATACAAATATGTCAATAGATTCAGGCCATATATTAAGTAGTTATTTAATAATTACAATATTAGTAACTTTAATATTGGGATTCTATTTTACATTTACTAGAACTGGAAATAGACATATTTCTGCTGGAGAAAATCCAAATGCATTAGATGCAGTTGGAATTTCAGTAATTAAATATAGATATCTAGCAACAGCTATATCAGGGGGGATTGCCGCAATTGCTGGTGTATTCTTTATAATAGTTGTTAAAGCCTCAACTTTTTATGGAAGTGTTGATGGATTTGGATTTATTGGACTGGCATTAATGATTATTGGGCAATGAAGAGTAAAATTCATAACACTGTTCTCATTATTGTTTGCATTTGTATTTGCTTTTGTAAGAATTGCGGGTGTAAGTTCAGGAATGCCAGAATTTATTTCTAAAAACAATATCTTATTAAAAGCGTTACCATTTATTCTATCTCTGGTAGCAATGGTTATTATTTCTAAATGAAGTAGACCTCCTGCTGCATCAGGAAAACATTTTGATAAATCAAAACGTTAAAAAATAATACTTAAAAAATCTATCTTTATGATAGTTTTTTTTATTACAATAGTAGTAAAGAGGACTTGAAAACATGAAAAAAATTGAAGAAATAGTAAATTATATTAACAAAGAATTTGATCAACCAATTGATATAGCAATGATTTTAGGAAGTGGTTTGGCAACTTTAACAGAAGAGTTTGAAGTAATTAAAGAAATTAGTTACATCGATATTCCTCACTTTAAAGCAAGTGAAGTTGTTGGTCATGCTTCAAAATTAGTATTTGCAAAGCATAACAATAAAAACATTTTATTTTTTAAAGGAAGATTTCATTACTATGAAGGTTATGAAATTGATGAAGTAGTTTTGCCAGTTAGAGTTGTAGCCCAATTAAAAGTTAAAAACTTAATTGTGACAAATGCTTGTGGGGGAGTTGCTGACTTTTTAAATCCAGGTGATTTAATGTTGATTAATGATCACATTGGTCTATTTTGTCCTTCACCACTAAGAGGGAAAAATTATGATAACTTTGGAACAAGATTTCCAGATATGAGTCAAGCATATGATAAAAACTTACAAACTTTAGCCTTAACTTGTGCAAAAGATTTAAGTATTGATTTAAAACAAGGAGTTTATGCATACTTTAAAGGACCAATGTATGAAACACCAGCAGAAATTAGAGCATATAAAGCTTTAGGAAGTGATGCTGTTGGAATGTCTACTGTTCCTGAAGTTATTGTGGCTCACCATGCAGGAATTAAAGTATTGGGAATTAGTTTAATTACTAATAAAGCAGCTGGACTTGGGGGAAATTTAAATCATCAAGAAGTAATTGAAGTTGCTGGACAATCTGAAGTTAAATTTAAAAAACTTGTTAAAGAAATTATTGAGAGAATTTAATAACTTGATTACTATTAAATTCATATTGTAAAAACAATATTTTAAGTTAAAATTTTAGTAATTATTAAAGGAGACAAAAGAATGACACCACATATTAGTGCAAAAAAAGAAGATATTGCAAAAGTTGTACTTATGCCAGGAGATCCACTTAGAGCTAAAAAAATAGCAGAAACATATTTAACAGATGTTAAATTAGTAAATGAAGTTAGAAATATGTTCATGTATACAGGAATGTATAATGGTAAAAAAGTAACCATTGCAGGAAGTGGAATGGGATGTCCAAGTATTGGAATTTATTCATATGAACTATACAAATTCTATGATGTAAACCATATTATTAGAATTGGATCTGCTGGAAGTTATAAAGAAGGAATTAATGTATATGATGTGTATAACGTTAAAGAAGCTTTTGGAGAAAGTGACTTTGCAAAAATAGCTGCTAATATTGATTCAAAAATTATTCCAGCGGGGGAAAAATTATTTGATTTAATTGAAGCAACAGCACAAGAAAAAAATATTAAAACACACAAAGGAATAGCACATTCATCTGATGTTTTTTATCGTTATGAAGATTCACTTGAATTTGCAAAGAAAAATAATTTAGACGTAGTTGAAATGGAATCATTTGCTTTATTTGCAAATGCAATTGCTACAAATAAACAAGCTGCTTGTTTATTAACAATTTCAGATAGTTTTATTACAAAAGAAGTAACAACTGCTGAAGAAAGACAAAACAACTTTATGACAATGGTTGAATTAGCTCTTGATACAGTTGTAAAAGTAGCAGACTAATCTGCTACTTTTTTTAAAAATATTTTGAAAGGAGGTTAGAAAAAATGAAAATACTTGCTATTGAATCAAGTTGTGATGAATTTAGTGTTGCTATAATGGTTGAAGGGCAGATTAAAGCAAATATCATATCTTCACAAATAAATGAACATACAAAATATGGGGGAGTAATTCCTGAATTGGCTTCAAGATTACATGTAAAAAACTTTTCTTGGGTTTTACAAGAAGCATTGAAAGAAGCACAAGTTGGTTTGGAAGAAATTGAACAAATTGCTTATACTGCAAGACCTGGATTAATCGGAAGTTTAATTATTGGAAAATTAGTGGCACAAACTTTAGCGCTCTATTTAAATATTCCTATTATGGATTTAGATCATGTACAAGGGCATATTTATGGAGCAAATATTGATGAAAAATTTAAATATCCTGTAATGGCTCTTGTAGTATCAGGAGGACATACTCAAATTCAATATTTAAAAAGTAGTTTAGATTTTCAAGTGATTGGAACAACTCAAGATGATGCCATTGGTGAATGTTATGACAAAGTTGCTAGAGCCTTAGGAATGGGATATCCTGGAGGTCCTAAAATAGATGAGTTAGCTCAACAGGGAGATGAAAATGCATATGCATTACCACTTGTAAAAAATGATGATACCTATGATTTTTCGTTTTCAGGCTTGAAAACTGCTAGTTTAAATTTAATTAATAAATTGAAACAAAATAATGAAGAAATTAATTTGGAAAATTTTTGTTCTAGCTTCCAAAAAACTGCAATTGATTGTTTATTTTTAAAGTTAGAAAAAGCCCTTAAAAACTATCCTGTAGAGACATTAACAGTTGCTGGAGGTGTATCTGCTAATAAAAATTTAAGAAAAAGAATTTTTTCCATTTCATCAATGTATAATATTGATAGATTAGTAATACCAAACATGGCCTATTGTACTGATAATGCAGCAATGATTGCAGAATTGTGCAATGAATACATAATAACTAGTGAAAAATAAAGGGGGTAGTACTTAAAAATGAGATCTTTTTTAAGTAAGTTAACTACAATTGATGACAAAGACTTGACTTTAAAGGAAAGAAAAATTGTCGACTACATTAAAACACATTTAAAAGAAATTGTAGAAACAAATATGAAAATTGAAAGAATGGCACAAGAAGCTGGTACAGGTTATAGTGCTATTTATGGACTATTAAAAAAATTAAATATTAAGGGATTTAGAGATTTTGCAATTTCACTTGCAAATGATGCAGAAAATCAAGAAATTACTATTGCAAAAAATGACGAAAATGTTGTGTCTGGATATATTAACTTAATCAAACAAAATTATGCTTTAATTGAAAAACGATCAATCTTTGATACTTTAAACATTATTAAAGATGCTCAAAAAGGAAGAATCTTTTTCTGCTATTGAGAAAACTTACTTTCTGGACCAGCACAAGAGTTATCAAACTTTTTCTATAAAGAAGGATATAATTCTTATTTATTAGATAGTGATCAAGAAATTTTAAAAGATAGAATTAATACATCTACAGAAAATGATATTTTTATTTTCTTTACACGTTATGGAAATTCTACAAGATTAGATGGGTTCATTGAAAAAATTGGAGAAATGAAAAGAAAAATTATTTATGTATCTGGAAAAATTGCATCAAATGATATAACAAAATATTTAAATTCAGTACATACATTAATTGTTGACAATCCAGACCATTCAATCTATGAAGGACATATTTCACATTCAGTTCCATTTAATTATTTTAATGATTTATTAATTTATCATTATTTAAATTCAGGAGTGTAAGTAAAACTATGAGTAATGTATTTAAAATTGAACCTCATTTTTCTGAAAGAATTTGAGGAGGAACCAAACTGAAAGAATTTGGTTTTGATATTCCAAGTGACAATATTGGTGAAGCTTGGGTAATATCTGCGCATCCTAACGGAATGGGATATTTAAATGTTGATAACAAAAGAATCAGCTTGAAAGAATTTTTTGAAACAAATGAAGTTTTTAAAAATTCTGGAACTGAATTTCCATTGTTATCAAAAATCATAACTGCAAATGATTATTTATCAGTACAGGTTCACCCAGATGATAAATATGCTTTGCAACATCACAATTCATTGGGAAAACCAGAAAGTTGATATATTTTAGATTGTCCAAGTGATGCCAAATTAATTTATGGACATCATGCAAAAACAATTGAAGAATTTAAAGATGCTATTGAAAATAATATATTGGATGTACTTGAATATGTTGAGATTGCTCCAGGAGATTTTATTTATGTTGAACCTGGAAAAATTCATGCAATTACTCCTGGAGTAACTTTGTTTGAATTGCAAAGATCAAGCGACATTACCTATCGATTATTTGATTATAATCGTCTTGAAAAAAATGGCGAACCAAGAGAATTACATATTGATCATTCGTTAGCAAATATTAAAATTCCCGATAGTGAAGGTTTAATAATTAGATCTGCAAAAGCTATGATATTTGAATCACAGTACTTTAATTTATTTTTACACGATAGTGAACATAAATTTGAAATAAAAAATCAAAAATGAATTCAATTTACAGTAATTGATAAAAATTGCATTGTTAATGGAATGGAATTTAAAACAGGAGAATCAGGGATTGCTATTATTGATAATAATTTCCAGATATCAGGTCAAGGCAAAACCCTTATTTCTTGGGTATAATGGAATATTTTTCCAAAAAAAGCAAGTGTTTTAGAAAAACACTTGCTTTTTTTTTTTTTTTTTTTGTACATTCAAATCATAGGAGGTAGGAAATGAAAATTTTAAAGAAGGAAAATGTGTTTTTAGATGTTGAAATAAAAAGTAAACAAGAAATGTTTGATTTTATTGCAACAAAAGCTGTTGAATTAAAAATTGTTAAAGATAAACAAAATCTAATTGATATGTTTAATAAACGTGAACAAGAAAGTTCAACAGCCTTTGAAGATGGTTTTTCAATTCCACATGCAAAAATTAGTGGAATTAAAAATGCATCTATTATTTGTGTAAGATCATCCAAAAATCTTGAATGAGAATCACTTGATGGTAAACCAACCAATATTTCTATTGCATTGATTATTCCAGAAGATGGTGCAGAAGAACACTTAAGTGTATTAAGTGATATTGCAACAAAATTGATGAGAGATGAAATAAGAAAAAGTTTAAAAGAAGCAAAAACAAGTGAAGACTTTGTTAATGCTTTAAATGCAAAGGTTGAAAAAAAAGCAACAGTTAAAAAAACAGATAAAGATTTAAAAATCGTTGCTATTACTGCGTGTGTAGTGGGGGTTGCACACACTTATATGGCAGAAGATAAATTATTAGAAGTTTTGGGAGCCGAAGGTTATAACATAAGAGTTGAAACTCAAGGTTCAAAAGGAGTTGGAACTCCTTTAACAAAATCAGAAATTGATCAAGCTGACATTGTAATTTTGGCAACAGACACAAAAGTTGATACTTCAAGATTTGTTGGCAAAAAACTATATTCAACTCATGTAGCAAGAGCTATTAAAGAACCATTAAAAGTATTAAAAGATGCTTTAGATAATGGAAAAATATTGGCTTCAACAACAGGAGAATTTTCAAATGAAAATGGTGTTGCTAAAGAACGTGAAGGTGTCTTAAAACACATTCTTGCTGGAATTAGTTACATGATTCCAATTATTATTTTAGGAGGAATTATGTTAGCTGCCTCAATTGGAATTGCAAAAGCAATTTGAGGATATGATGCTGGAACAAAAGGACCTGCAATTGAATTTGACCCAATAACTGGTGAAGCAATAGCATGAAAATATCCATGAAATCCATTAGCAATTATGGAAATGATTGGAGGAGCTTCATTTACATTAATGATTCCAATTCTTGGAGGATATATAGCTTATTCTATTGCTGGTAGAGCTGCGTTAGCTCCAGCAATGGTGGGTGCATTTATAGGAAATAGTGCTTCAAACTTCATGCCATTACCAGGAATGGATAATGTAACAACACCAATGGGATTTATTGGAGCAATTATTGCTGGACTTTTAGTAGGTTACTATGTTAGATGAGTAAATACTTGAAATGTTCCAAAATCATTAAGAGCTGCGATGCCAATATTCTTTATACCAATTACAGCTGGAATTGGAATATCAATCCTATTTATTTATGTACTTGGAGGACCAATTGGTTATGTAATGCAAGAATTTTCATTAGTAATTGAAAATGCATATACTGATCCTAAATTTGGAGTAGCATTAGGAATTGGTTTAGGTTTATTAATTGGAGCAATGGCTTCATTTGATATGGGAGGACCAATTAATAAAATTGCCTTTGTTACTTGTTCTGCATTAATTACTCAAGGTATTGCATATCCAATGGGAACAATGGCAGCTGCAATTCCAGTTGCTCCATTAGGAATGGGATTAACTTCATTAATCTTTAAAAGATTCTTTACAAAAGATGAACAAGGAATGGGAACTGCTGCAGTTATTATGGGAACAATCGGAATCTCAGAAGGAGCTATCCCATTTGCAATTCGTGATCCAAAAAGAGCCATCGCATGTAACATCTTAGGTGGAATGGTTGCAGGAGCAATTGCAGGAGCATTCAAAATTGAAGACTTTGCAGCACACGGAGGGCCAATTGTTGCCTTCTTAGGAGCAGTTCCATATGGATGACAAACTGTTGTTTACTTTGGAGCAGTTGCTGCAGGAGTTACAACTATTGTATTAGTTTATGGACTATGATTAGTAGCTTCATTAGGGAAAGTTGGAAGTTTAAAGGAAGCTCATGTAAATATGATTGAAGAGTTAATTAATGAAAGAAATGATGAAATTACCAAATTGAAAATGGAAATTTCAAATGCCAAAAAAACTATTAAAAATTCAACTGTGCAAAGTGAAATTGATAGTTTAAATAAATTAATTTCAACTAATATGGATGAAATTAAAAATATTAAAGAACAATTTAAAATAAAAGTAGAAACTGCAAAGACTGCTTATAAATCAATTAAACCTGAAGAGTTGAATTATTTAAAAGCAAATAAAGAAAATCTTAAATCATTTATGGATTTACAAAAACAAGAAAAAAATGCTCAGTTAGCAGAATTAAAAAATCAAAAAACACAAGTATTTAGTTCATTAAATCCATTGCAAAAAAAAGAATTTAATAAGAACTTTATAGTTTCAAAAGAAGCAATTGATATAAATTATACAAATAACCTTTATGAGAAACATGTTGAGATGAGTAGTAAATTTGTAAACCAATATAAAAACAATTTAAAATAGTTAAAAAACTGGTAGGTAGTGCCAGTTTTTTATTTTGGGTTAGTAAATATTTACTTAATGCTATGATAAAATCTATATGAAATTGTATTTTTAAAATAGTTGTTTAAAATGAGCAACTATTTTAAATTGAAAAGGAAGTGCCTCGGGAATGAAAAAGAAAATTAAAAAACCAAAAGTAACATTGATTAATAACATTAAAAAAGGTTTTAGAAGAATTTATGGAAATATGGAAAGACCTTTTAAACCTTCAAAAAAAACAATTAAAAAAAGTACTTCTCCAACTGTTGATCTTTTAACTACAAATAATATTTGTAAGAAATTTTATAAACGTCCTCAATTAATGATTGAAGATTTTGAAAATGTTAAGTTAATTGATTTTCAATCAAGAGATGGTTTAAAACTTTCTGGACTTTTATATACTCCAAATAAAGATAGTAATAAATGAGTGATTGCTTGTCATTGATTTGCAGGACACAAAAATTGAGGTTTACATCATGCAAAAGTATTTGCAAAACTTGGTTATAACATTATGGCTTTTGACTTTCGAGGACATGGTGGTTCACAAGAAGATTCAACAACAATGGGAGCTAAAGAACATTGAGATTTAATGGGAGCAGTTGATTGATTAAAAGCAAATCAAAAAATTGATTTATTGGCATTTATGGGAACAAGTATGGGAGCTTTTACTGTTAACTATTGTTCTTTAAAATATGCAGATGAATTAAAAGAAGTTAACTTTAAATTTGTAGTTTCAGATTGTACTTATGGAAGTATTTTTAGATTATTAATTCATGTAAGAAACATTTATTTGTGAATTATTCCAAAAAGAAGAATCAAAAATATTGTTAAAAAAATTATTGAAAAGCATAATAAAAAAGAAATTGAAGTTGATTTTAATCAAGCAAGTATTTTTGAGTTATTAAGAAATGGATACAAACCTCAATTTCCTACTTTATTTTTACATAGTAAAGATGATAAAGTCACTCCACCAACTGATACTTATGAGTTAATGTTGGAAAGAAGTAAATATATTGAAGATGATCATTTGGTATATTCATTTTCAATGCACACACAAGGAATTAGATATCATTTTAAAACTTTTAATTATAAAATAGCTGAATTCATTAAAAAAAATGATGATGAAGTTAATTTTGATCAAATTGTTGATGAATGAGAATTATTAGAATTTAATAAATTAGATAGATTATCACTAAAACTAAAATAATTGTATAAAATATTTATGATATATAAAAAGGGGAAAAACAAAAATGGAAATCAAACAATTAGTTGATACATATCAAGAATATGATCAAAAAGAGATTACTTTAATTGCAAGAACAAGAAACCATAGACAGGGAAAAGCGGTTAACTTTTTAATTGTAAATGATGGAACAACAATTAATGATGTTCAAGTTGTCTACAAAAGTGATGTAAAAGGATTTGATTCAATTAGTGAAGCAAGAATTTCAAGTATTGTTGAAATTACTGGAATTGTAAATTTGACTCCAGGAAAACAACAAGAATTTGAAATTCAAGCAACAAGTTTAGAATTATTAGACCAAGCTGTTGAAGATTATCCATTACAAAAAAAAGAACATTCACCAGAATTTTTAAGAGAAATTGCTCATTTAAGAGCAAGAACAAAAACATTTCAATCAATTTTTAGAATCAGAAGTGTTGCTGCGTTTGCAATTCATGAATTTTTTAACAAAAATAACTTTGTTTACGTAAATGCCCCAATCATTACAGAAAATGATGCAGAGGGTGCAGGAGAATCATTTATTGTTACAACAAGAACTGATGGAGATTATGAACAAGATTTCTTTGGTAAGAAAGCAGCTTTAACAGTTTCAGGACAATTAAATGCAGAGTCATATGCACAGGCGTTTAAAAAAGTTTATACATTTGGACCAACTTTTAGAGCAGAAAATTCACATACTTCAAAACATGCTGCTGAATTTTGAATGATTGAACCTGAGGTTGCTTTTAATGATTTAGCTCAAAATATCGAATTAATTGAAGCAATGGTTAAATATACAATTAACTATTTATTTGAAAATGCAAAGGTTGAATTAGAATTTTGTGAAGCAAACTTAGAAGAAGGTTTAATTGCAAAATTAGATAACGTTAGAAATTCTAAATTTGCAATTAATACTTATGCACAAGTAATTGAAATTTTACAAAAAGCAGTAGCTGATGGACATGTTTTTGAAGAATCAAATATTGAATTTGGACTTGATTTAGGAACAGAACATGAAAGATATATTTGTGAAGTTGTAAACAAATGTCCTACATTTGTTACAAATTATCCAAAAGATATTAAAGCATTTTACATGAAACAAAATGATGATGGCAAAACAGTTGCTGCAGTTGACTTGTTAGTTCCTGGAATTGGAGAACTAGTAGGGGGTAGTCAAAGAGAAGATGACTACGATAAACTAATTACTAGATGTAAAGAAATGAATATTGATCCAGAAGAATTGTGATGATATAACGATTTAAGAAAATATGGTTACTATAAATCTGCTGGATTTGGACTTGGCTTTGAAAGATTAATTATGTATGTAACAGGATCTGCAAATATTAGAGATGTTATCTCATTCCCAAGAACCCCAAAAAACTTATCTTTCTAATTTTTAATAAAAGATAATTGAAAAAAATGATAGAATAATAATGATGTGAAAATAGGAGGAATTAATATGTTAATTTCGTTTGTTGTAGTTTCACAAGAGGTTGAAGAAAGCATTGAAAATACTATGAATAGTATTGCTTATCAAACAGATGACGATTATGAAATCATACTTGTTTCTGATAGATCAATTGTAGAAAATACAAAAGAAACATTTGGAAAAGATAAATTCTGAGCAAACAACAATTTTAAATTAGTTTTAAATAATTCAGTACAAGGAGTTTCAGTTTCATGAAACTCAGCAATTGACTTAGCTGAAGGAAAATACATTAAGTTTGTAAATCAAGGAGATACATTGGATCAAAACTTTGTAGCTACAGTGAAAAAAGAACTTGCAAAACATGCAAAAGAAGAAATTGATGTTGTTGAATATAAAGGCAAAATGTTTGGTTTAAATGATTCAGAAACAGATATTTTCTTAGAACCAGATAAAATTTATGATTTAAGTCAAGAATTTTGTCCGTATGCATTTACAAATGTAACTTTATTTAATAAATTGTTTAGAACTAAATTGTTACAAGAATTTGGCTTTAAATTTAGAAGATTTGTTAGATTTGACTTATTATTTGTATACAAAGTATTGGGACAAACAGAAAAATACCTATACTTAGATTCACCAGCAATTGAAAACTATTTAATTGAACCAGTTGCCTACTCAGCATTTGATTTAGTAAATCAATGAACACATATTTTAAACTACTACAGAAGAATTGCAAAATTTAAAGAATTAAAAGATCAATTAAATTATGCATATTATAAAACTATGGTTCACATTTGATTATGATTGATTAAACAATATAATAATAAATTATTGATGAAAAAAGCAACTAATTTTGCAAGTAGAAAATTTGAAGATAAAAAAGCTGATTTTATCAAAAACAATTCTGTTTTTGTAAACACACCAGATGAAAAATTTAAAACAATTTGTCTTTCATTTGAAAAATACATCAAAGAAATTCTTAAATTAGCTAAATAGGGAGTCTTGAAAATGTCATTAGACAATAACTTAGGCATTTATAATACTAAAACCTCTTCTTGAATGTGTGAAAAACCGCATTTAGGAAGAGTTTTTTTTGCTAGATTAATTGATGTAATTATTGTTTCAATTCCTTTGGTTTTGGTTTTGGTGTTTTATAGAGCAAGTAACTTAACAAGCGCAATTATTGTTTCGTCAACTAACTTTGTCACTTTATTTTTGTATTTTGTAGTACTTGCAAATTTCTTTAATGGCAATAGTCTTGGAAAACTAATTATGAATTTAAGATTAGTCAAAGAAGAAAAACAAAAAATTAAGTTTAGCGAAATATTGCGCAGAGAAATATATTATGTTTTTATTCCTTTTTTTATTCAAATTATTTTTCAATCATTAATTGTTATTGTCTTTTATACTTTAAATAAGGATAATGATGGTGAAGAAACTATTGGAAAATCAACAATTATACTTTTACAAAATTTAAGTTATCTATTATATACATGTTGATTTATGTATATATGTATAACAATTTGATTACAAAAAAATTATCAATCAGCAATTGATCATAAACTTAAAATATTTGCAGTTAAAATTAATTGAAATTCAAAAACTCAAACTGAGATTAAAGTTGTTGATCAACAAAAAAATAACCATGTACATTTAAAAGATAACAAACCAGGATTAGTTAATCTTGATTTACTAGAATTGGAAGATGAAAATGATGAAGAATAGTATAAAAAAAATTAATGAATTTATTGAGAATAAATATTTTACTGGTGCAAGTCTTATTGTTTCAAAAAATAAACAAATTATTTTTAAACAACATTTTGGTTTGAATGATGTAAATTTAAAAACTCAATTTAATGACAAAACTTTATTTAGAGCATATTCAATGACAAAGCCTTTAACTGTAATTGCATTTTTGATACTTGTTCAACAAAACAAACTTAATTTTGATACTTTATTAGAAGATATTTTTCCATGTTTTAAAAATCAAACTCAATTAGTAAACCAAAATAGTAAAGAAACTCAAATTGTAAACCAAAAAATTACAATGCATCATTTATTAACAATGACAGCTGGAATGACTTATCATGGAAACAAAAATCAAACTCAAATTGAAACTGCTAAATTTATTAAAGACTTTTCTTCTAAAAAGGACTTTTGAGATTATGAAACATTTTGTAATAATTTATCACAAATTCCATTATTATTTGAGCCAGGTAGTTCATGACATTACGGTTTATGTTTGGATGTAATTAGTGCTGTTGTTGAAAAAGTAAGTCAACAAAAATTTAGTCAATTTATTGAAGAACAAATTTTTAATAAATTAAATATGTTAGATAGTGGATTTTATGTTAAAGATAAAACTAATGAAGCTAAAATTTATAACTGATCATTTGATGGAGAAAATAATAAATTAGATATGATAAATGATTTTAATTTTTTATTTCAAGATATTTATCAAGATACACCAATTTCTTTGGGAGGAGCTGGATTAATAACTACTGCTTTGGACTATAATAAATTTTTAAACTTTTTACTTGATGGCAAAGATGAAAATCAAAAACAGATTCTAGATTTTAAATTCATTAAAAAAATGTCTCAAGATCAACTTAAAGATTTAAGACAATATTTTAAATGAACTTTAAATGAAGATTATAGTTATGGATATGGAGTAAGAGTTAGAATTGAAAATGAAAGTTATCCTAAAACTCAAATTGGAGAATTTGGTTGGGATGGTTTACTTGGCTCAACTGGATTGGTTGATCCAAAAAATAAAATTACAATGAATCTAATGTTAAGTTCTAAACCAGGACATAATAAAATGATTGAATCTGAATTTTTTGATTCATTTTATAAAGATGTCTTAGAAATAAAATAAAAAGTTGAATGTAATCATTCAACTTTTTAATTAGAAATTTAATTTACTAGTAATTCAATTTCTAAAGGTTCATAATTTTTTTCAATAAAAATTATTTTAGCTGCACCAATTTTTAATGCATGAATATTAAATTCTAATAAATTTGTATCTTGATCTGATTTTAACTTTGTAACTTTAATAATATTTTCATTACTTGAAATAAATTTAATTTCACTATTTGTTTCTAATTTTAAAATTTTCATTTCTCCTGGAGAAAATATATTTGATTCTAAAATATAATTTAAAGTTCGCGTTTTATTTTTATTTAAGCCATTGGCTTCTAAAATTAATTTTAATTTATTAAGTTCTCAATTAGTGTTATTGAGTTCAATTTGTTGATTATCAATCTTGTCGTCTTTCATTTTTAAATCTAGTTCTATTTTTTTCATATCATTTTTCTGTTCGATATAAAGTTTTCGACACTCAAGTGTAAAACGAGGCATAAGTTCACCTTTATCTATGGAAACATAATCATTATAAGATTTAATGTATTGGCCAAGCAATTTATCTTTTTGTGTTTCCATAAGCATTATATCATTTTCACGAGTACTCACTCATTTTCCTTTACTGATACTTTTTGGATTTGTAAACTCAAAATCAACATTAAAATTAATTTTGACAAATTTCAAAAATATTTGATAATCACAATTGAGATTAAATTTATTTTCTTTTTGCCAATTAAGTACAAATTGATCAGGAATACTTTGATGATAAATAATATGTATTAAAGTTTCTTTTTGATTAAGGATAATATTTTTATTGTCATTCATTTTTATTTTCTCCTATTCTTATGACATATGAAGAGTTTTTTTCTCTCAATATAGTTATCGTCATAAAAAACATGAATTGTACAAAAATATTAATTTGAAAAAAATTATTGAACTCATTTTTCTTTTTTAAAAGTGATATTATAAATAAGTTATAAGGAGTATTTAACATGAATGAATTATTAAAGAGTTTGAATGATCCTCAATTAGACAGTGTAATTACAACTGATGTTCCTTTAAGAATAATTGCTGGAGCTGGTAGTGGTAAAACAAGAGTTATTACTACTAAAATTGCATATTTAATTGAAAAAGAAAATTTAAATCCATATAAAATATTGGCAGTTACATTTACAAATAAAGCTGCCAATGAAATGAAAGAACGAGTAAGAAAAATTACTCAAGATAATTTTAGAACACCTTATATCATGACCTTCCACTCATTTTGTGTAAGAGTATTAAGAGAAGATTTTGAATATGTGGGACTTCCAAAAGAATTTACAATTATTGATACAAGTGATCAAACAAAAATTGTGAGAAAAATATTAAAAGATTTAGACATGAATGATTCTAAATCAAAACCAGAAAAAAAGATTTTAGCAAAAATTAGTAATTGAAAATCAAGTTTTACAACTTGACAAGAAGCATATGATGAAAGTTTAAATCATTTGTATAAAAGTTATGCAAAGGTTTATCGCAAGTATAACGAGTTTTTAGAAGAAAAAGGTTATGTTGATTTTGATGATTTAATTTTAAAAGTGCATACTTTATTTAAAACAAATATTGAAATTAGAAGTAAATGAGCAAATCGCTTTGATTATATTTTAGTGGATGAGTTTCAAGATACAAACTATACTCAATTTGATTTAATTAAGTGATTAACATCTGGAAGAAATTGTTTAACAGTGGTAGGAGATCCTGACCAAACAATTTATTCTTGAAGAGGTGCTAAAGTTAATATTATTTTAAACTTTGAAAAAGAATTTAAAAATGCAAGAACTGTCATGTTAAAACAAAATTATCGTTCAACAAAACCAATCTTAGATTTAGCAAATGATTTAATTGATAATAATAAGAATCGAGAAAAAAAAGATATTTTCACAGAAAAACATGAAGGTGAAAAAGTATCAATTAAAGAAGCAAATTCAAAAAACTTTGAAGCAAAATATGTTTCAAAAAAAATTAAAGAACTTGTTGAGTCAAAACAATATAACTATTCAGATATATTTGTTTTATACAGAACAAATGCTTGATCATTTGAATTTGAAAAGGAATTTGCAAATAATAAAGTTCCGTTTCAAATGGTTGGGGGATTTCAATTTAGAGATAGAAAAGTAATTAAAGATACAACAGCGTTATTAAGAGCAATTGTTGTTAAAGATGATTTATCATTTGATCGTATATTTGGCTTTATTCCTAAAGTTGGAGCTGTTACTAGTGAAAAATTATTTAATTTAGCACATGAAAATAATTTAAATATGTTTGATTTGTTAGTAAATCATTTAGATTTAGTAAAAACAATTACTAAAAACTTAAATGACTTAAGTTATGCTTTAAGTTATGCTGCAAAAATGTTTGAAGAAAATAAAAACCTAATTGATATTTGTCAAACTTTAATCAAGACAACAGGTTATCAAGATCGATTAGATTTAAAAGATAAAGAAGATGTTGAATCTTTGCAAAACTTAGAAGCATATTATGATCAAATGAAACAATTTGATTTGGATTATGATAGTGAACCTCAAACTTTAAAACGTTTAGTAAAATTTTTACAAGAAGAATCACTTGGTGATGCAGAACAAGAAATTCAAGTTCCAAACAAAGTAACATTATTAACAATTCATGCTGCTAAAGGACTTGAAAATAAAATAGTTTTTATTACAGGTGTAAATAAAGATGTCTTTCCTTCAAGGATGAGTTTTAGTTCAATTGAATCATTAGAAGAAGAAAGACGTGCTTTTTATGTTGCAATTACAAGAGCACAAGAATTGCTATATATTTCGTATGTTTCAGGAGAATATTCATATATATCTGGGGGAAGTTTAAGTCCTTCTAAATTTATTGGAGAGCTTGATCCAAATTTATATGAAATTGAAAAAAATATCTTTTTCCATTCTCCAACAGAAATGTCAAGTCAAAAATATGATTCAGGAGTCATTCATACTAAACCAGAAAAATTAGATGCTGGAGTTAAAGTTGGTGACGCTATTGAACATATGATGTTTGGAGAGGGAATTGTTACCAAAGTATTAGATAAATTTATTTCAGTAAGTTTTAAAAAAGCTGCATATGGTACAAAAACTTTACCTATTAATACAACAGCTTGAACCAAAAAAGATTATTAAACGAATCTTTTTAAACTGTAAAAAATTAATTATTTGCATCTCTCAATAATAGTTTTGATGCTTTATTAAAGAAAAATAGAGAATAAATAATTCTCTATTTTTATGTTATAGACATTTGTATTTTGTATTTTTATACTCAACTATATTTTCAATTTGTCAATACTAGTTTCTTTGCTTGTGCCAATTTTTTAATTAAATCTCTAAATAAGATATTATATAAAATTATTCATTTTTTGTTTTTAATTCCTTGTTTAAAGAGAACACATCCCCTATAAATTTCTAAAGTATCCCAATTAAATGCATACTAATTTTAGCACATGCTATTGAATTATTATGATTTTCAAAGTTACCTGAATATAAATATTTATAAAAATAGAAAAAATTATTATATAATCCTAAGGTGAAATAGAATAAAGAGTGGACACCTAAAAATATATTTGATTCTAAATATTGAAAGAGAGTGAAAAAATGAAAAATTTATTAGCAATTTTAGACTCTGTTACAATTATAAGCAGTGTCGTTGTAGCAAATGTTGCAGTGACATTTAAATTTAAAGGATTAGCAGAAAAATAAATATATATTTGTATGAGCAAAATTGATTGAATTATATTTGGTTCATCTTTAGGAATAATTCTATTTTTTATATTATATGTACAAAGTATAAAATTATGAAGAAAAATGAAATTAGGAAAAGCTAAAAGAGTAATCCAAATTTTATTGTGACCATTTGCATTGATTGCATTAATATTTTTCCCAATATTTATTTTAATAAGCATATTTCATTTAGGAAAAGGTCCAGGACCACCAAGGGATCCTGGTTTTGCAATTGGGGGTTTACTTTGAAAGTATCTTCCAACAATGAAGAACGCCAATAATGCAAAACAAAAAGAGATGGAAGATGTTTTTCAAAAGTAGAACCGGAATGATAAATTTTAAATAATAGCAAATTAAACAAATAAATAAGAGTACTACTAGGTAAATAATATAGACGATTTTGTTCTTTTTATTTTCATATTTGAATAGTAATTCTAAACCTAAATTATTAAAGTAGATTTTTTACAAAAGAATTAATTATTTATTTAAAATATACATTTATATATATAATATATATGTTAGGAGGAATTGAAAATGACTTCATTTACAGCAAAAGTTATTGATCCAGTTGGGTTACATGCAAGACCTGCATCAGTTTTAACAAAGGAAGCTTCAAAATTTGCTTCAGAAATTAAAATAATCTGTGGGGAAAAAGAAGGTAATCTAAAATCAATTATGAACGTAATGGCTTTAGCAGTTAAATCAGGGGCAGAAATTACTATTGAAGCAACTGGTGATGACGAAAAAGAAGCTATTGCAGCTATTGAGCAAGCAATGAAAGATAATTCAATTATCTAATTTAAAATTTTATTTAAAAGTATTGAAAAACACCATTTTAATGGTGTTTTTTTATTTTTTAAACTTATAGTGTTTATATAAAGTTATCTTGAAACATAGTATAATAATTATTAAGGAGGAATAAAATGATAGAGATAAAAAATGTCTCAAGGAAACTGGGTAACTTTGGTTTACAAAATGTTAGTTTTAAAATCAAAAAGGGTTCAGTTGTTGCCTTTGTTGGTGACAATGGAGCTGGAAAAACTACAACAATCAAAGCATTATTTGGTGAATTGAAGATTGATAGCGGTCAGATTTTAATTGATGGTAAAAATATCTTTGAAAATAACAACTTAAAAAAAGTTGCTTTTTTTCCAGATTCAAATAACGTACCAATGAATATTAAAGTCCATGACTATATGCATTACATTTGTGCTGCCAATGGTATTACAAGTGATATTGCAAACAAAAAAATTGATAGTGTTTATAAATTATTAGAATTAAGACCTTACAAAAACAAAAAAATCAAAGAACTTTCATCGGGTTGAAAGAAAAAGGCTATTATGGCAAGTGTTCTTATTAGAACACCAGAATATATTGTATTTGACGAACCAACAGCAAATGTGGACGTTGAATCTAAATTATATTTTATGAATATTTTAAAATTATTAGTAAGACAGGGAATTACTGTTTTAATTACAAGTCATATTATTGAAGAACTTCAAGAAGTGGCAAACTATTTAGTATTAATTAAAAAGGGTGAAATTGTTTATGAAAATGATTTTGACAACCAAAAAGAGCAAATAATGGATGTATACAAACAGCATATGAAAAGTCCAATTAAGGATTTAAGAATTTTGCAAGAATTGTATCGTGGAGAAATTTAAGATGAAATTAAAATTAGACAAAAGGAAAGCAAATGTTGAAAAACAAGCGTCTGCTAACTTTACAATTATTTTTAATATCAACTTAAAAATGGCTCTTAAAAACGCGGGTATTTTAGTTACTAAATTAGTTTATATTTTTGCAATGATTATGATTTTAACTTTTGAGGTATCTTCAGCAATTAAACCTCAAGATGTAGATTCATTAGCAACTTTTAAATTGATATTTTATATATTTTCAACCATTTTAACAGTATTTTATACTATGGTTATTACTATATATTTACTTAAAAAACAGTGATCTGATGGAATTCATTCGATTGAATCAAGAGCTGGATTTAAACCATGAAAATCTTATTTAATTCGTGCTCTTGTACAATTTACTGTAATGTCAATTTCAAATGCAATTATTTTATTTTATTGCATTGTATTGCAATTTATATCTGCTGCAAACACAGAAATTTATTTTGCATATGTGTATTCACAAATGTTTTTCTTAGTATTTTTATCAGTTGTAGTAACTTTAATGTTATTAGTAATATTTGCAGTATGTAATACACTAGTAGGAACAATGTTATCAACAGTATTAATGTTCTTTATGGCATTTTCACCATTATTTGCATCAATTAAATCTCTACTTTCTGGAGATTCATCAATTGATTATGGATTAAAAATGAATGCTATAGATGCTTTTACACGTTCAACATTAAGTGATGGTAATGTAAAAGTTAATTCATTGTATAAGGATCAATTAAACAATGATCAATCAATATACTTAACACAATTTAAAGATAATTTAGAGGGTCTAAGTGAAACATTAAGTGAAGAAATAGATATTAAATATCTTGGTTTATCACAAATACCATTGGAAGCTCGTACAATGGTTGAATATTATGATTTAAATAATGGGGATATAAATGCACAATGAGTGGTATGAAAAGATATGACTTATAAACTTTTAAGCACTGGACAATATGGTTATGAAAATTATGTTGAGGGAGACAATCTTCCAAAAGAAAAGTTCATATTAAATAAATTGCCAATTGCAGATATTTTAGAAGATTTATTAGTTGCTGTAATTGAAAATTCCACTCAATTCAAAAACGAAAATGATGGTATTGTACCAGCCCTATTTATAGAATCATATAGTTGAAACTATACTCCAGAGGTAATTCAAATTGATAACTTTATTAGTCAATTGAAAAAAGTAAAACCAGAGTATAGTAATTTTTTAACAAATATTAATAAAATTTATAACAAAATGTCTGTTGTTTTAAATGCAGATTCAACTCAAATATTTTCAAATACACAAAGAACACATTCAAGTGACACTCCAATTGCGCATGAACTTTATACAAGTGATATTTCATATAGCCAAAATGATATACAAAGTAGAAATATTTGTGATGAAATAGGTATAGAATGTAATCAAGAAATTCTTGATAGAAATGAAGCTGTTGCAGAAACTTACAACAGTTTTCCTGAACTTTCAATTATTAATTATTTAATTATTAATTTATGATTTGATTCATTTGCACTTGATAGTGAAATTGATACATTGTATCAATATTACAATAATTCACAAGCTGCAAAAGATTTAACAACAGATGTATTTAAACACTTTGGTGTAATGTCTACAGGAATATTTGCAAATCCATTAATTAATGATTCATTTAATTCATCAAGTTTTGCACCTATTAAACAAGGAAATACAACATCTGTAAAAAATATATTAGATTATGAAAAATATACACCAGATAATTTAGAGGCCTATGCCTTACAAGAACCTTACATTATTAAAGAAAAACTAAAATATACAAATGCATTCATTATTCCATTAGCATACTTTGTGTATCTATTAGTATGTTCACCATTAGCTTATATAGGATATTGATTCTATGAAAGAAAAACAAAAATTTAAAGGAAAGGAACTATTTTAAATGATTGAAGTTAAAAAAATTACAAGAGATCTTGGTGGTTTCTTCTTAAATCAAGTAAGTTTTACAATTAAAAAGGGTTCAGTTGTTGCTTTTGTTGGCGATAATGGAGCAGGTAAAACTACAACAATTAAAGCTTTATTTGGTGAATTGCGATTAGATAGTGGACAAATTTTAATGAATGGAAAAGATATTTTAGATGATCAAAATTTACAAAGAATTGCATTCTTTCCTGATTCAAATAACGTACCAATGAACATGAAATTAAAAGATTATGTTTCATATATTTGTGCAGTGAATGGAATGTCAAAAAAACAAGCTCAAGATAGAGCTGAAGCTGTATATACAATGTTAGGGTTAGAACCTTACGTTAATAAGAAATTAAAAAGTTTATCAGCTGGATGAAAGAAAAGAGCAATTATGGCAAGTGTTTTAGTTAGAGCACCTGAATTTATTGTTTTTGATGAACCAACAGCAAACGTTGATGTTGAAGCAAAATTATCATTTATGAACATTTTGCATGAACTATCAAATATTGGAGTAACTATTTTAATTACAAGTCATATTCTTGAAGAACTTCAAGAAGTGGCAAACTATTTAGTACTAATTAAAAATGGTGAAATAGTATATGAAAATGACTTTGACAATAAAACACAAAAAATATCAGACATTTATAAAACAATTAATGCTCAAAAAACAGATAACATTAGTTTATTAAATGACGTTTATTTAAATGCTGGAGGTGTTGAAAATGGAAAATAATCAAAATCCAATTCAAACAAGCACTGTAAAGCTTAATTTACAAAAACCTGTTAAAGTCAAAAAACAAAAAGAACCTCGTCAAAAGGGTGAAAAATTTATCAAGCCAATTAAATTTGAAGGTATTTGATTATTATTATGAGTTAATGTTAAAAAAGCATTTACTACAAAAACAATCATAGCAATGGGAATTGTTTTCTTAATTATTTCGTTTATCTTTACATCAATATCATTGCCAATGATAGCTTCAGGAGATGAAGTTGGAAAAATTATTTCATGAATTGGATATATTTTAACAATGTTCTTCTATATAATTTTTCTATCACTACTAGCAATAATATTGGTTAAAACTCCAATTCTAGAAGGAATTACCCAAATTGAAATTAGAGCAGGAGTTGCTATTTGAAAATCATATTTAATAAGATTTGCAACATACTTATTAATTGCATTTGCATATTGTTTAGTAAATATGATTATTGTATTTAGTTACCTGCCTTTAGCTCAAAACTTAAAATATCTAAGAATGGCCTTTATAATAAGTCCCCCAATTTTCTTATTTATCTTTGCAATAATTTGATATCCATTAATTACATTTATTGCATTAATTTGTTCACAAGCAATGGGAATATTTACAAATATTTTTGTTGGAGCAGTAGTTGCAGTTGTACCTATTATTAATGCTGTTATTCCAGTATTTATGGGAGATTTTGGTGAAAAAAATAAAGATATTCAAGTTAAGACCGTCCAATTACAATTGGCAAATGATTTTTATCAATCAACAATTAATGATGAAAATGTAAAAGGTATTTATGAAGAAGATATTTTAAGTCAAATAAATAAAAATATTGATCAGATAAATAAACAACATAATACAACAACGGAAGATAATATATGTGTTATTAGAACTTTAGATTTAAATTCACTTATTACTTATGATCAAACTTCAGAAGGCAATCCCTCTGGATGTTCTTCAGCGTCAAATTATTTAGAATATCTTGAAAGAGCATTCTATTTAGGTGAATTTAATACAAATACTACAACTAATACTGAAATTACAAATGTATTTGATAATCTTTATATTTCACAAATTTTATCAGCAATGTTTGATTTAGTTGATGAAAAACTATATGAAGTACCTGTTGGTCATCCTGGATTTAACGAAGCGGGAATATATTATGCAAGTAGTTCACAAAGTTGATATGATAATTCAAGATCTACAAACTATATAGATATTTCAGTGTTAGTAAAATGATTAGCAAAACAATTACCTGAATATAAAAATCTTTTAACAACTATTGAAAAACAATATAATAAATACAAAGAAATTATGTGAGATTACAATTCTATTAATGATAATTATTATTTATATTCAGGAAAATCATATTCATATATGAAAATAGCACAAAATGATTTTTATAAAGGTGTACTTGAATTGAATAATGATGCAATTAGTGTTTATAAAAGACATCCAGAATTGGCAATCATTAACAATTTAATTATTCAAAATTGAATGAATGTTTATGCACTAAATTCAAGTCTTCAACAGTCAGCTTGAAATGAAGATAATTATGGTGGTAGTTGAAATACAACATCATTAACAAATGAAGAAATGTTTGAAAAAATGCAAAAACGTACTACTTCACAAATTATTTCTAAATATGCTAATCCAACTCATCATATTTCTTCAATGTGAAATGGATTATTTGGTAAAAATGTTATGTTAGATTTACTTGTAAGTGATTCTAGTATGGAAATGATTCCTAGGGGTGTTACCAAAGGAGTTTCAAATTTAGAAGAGTTTGCTCAATATTCAACATGAGATTATGTCAAAAGTGCCAAAGCAAGTGAAATTGATCCAGATAGAAAAATGGTACCAATGTTTGAAAAAGTAACTTTAAAAGTTAACTTTGGATATAATGTTTCATTGATAGTATTTATTTATGTTCTATCTTCATTAGGAGTAAATGCTTTAGTTTACTTAACATATAAAAAACAAGCTAGAATTTAATATTTAAAAAAATCTCATTAGAGATTTTTTTGTTTTTAAACCCATAGATTAGAAATGCTTATAATGAACTAAATTTTGTGTATAATAATAGTTGATTAACAATTTAGGAGGAATACACAAAATGTCAATGAAATTAAAAGGAATTGGGGCAAGTAACGGGATTGCTGTTGCTAAAGTTTATGTTTTAGACGAACAACCAATCGTTATACCTCAAGAAAATACAACAGATGTTGAAAAAGAATTAGCAAATGTTAGCGCTTCAATTGAAAAAGCAAAAACAGATTTAGTAAATCTACAAAAAATTGCACTTGAAAAATTGGGTGAAGAAAAAGCAGCTATTTTTGAAGCACATGCTTCAATCTTAGAAGACCCAGCAATGAGCGAAGAATTTACTGCTTTAATTAAGGAACAAAATTACAATGGAGCAAAAGCAATTGATGAAGTTGCAACCAAATATATTGAAATGTTTGGTGCAATGGATGATGATTACTTTAGAGAAAGAGCAGCTGATGTTAAAGATGTAACAGAAAGATTAATGCGTTACGTTTTGGGATTACCAGTTGCAGATTTAGCAACAATTAATGAAGAAGTTATTATTGTTGCAGAAGATTTAACACCATCTCAAACTGCACAGTTAAATCCATTATTTGTAAAAGGATTTGCATGTAATATTGGGGGAAGAACTAGTCATGCTGCTATTATGGCAAGAAGTTTAGAGATTCCTGCAGTTTTGGGATTAAAAACTATTGTTCATAGTGTTAAAGAAAATGATATTTTAGCAATGGATGGATTAACTGGAGAAGTTGAAATTAATCCAGCAAACAAAGACGAATGAACTAAAAAAGCTGAGAAATTTAAACAAGAACAAGCTGAATTAGAAAAATTTAAAACTTTACCAACAGTTACAAAAGATGGATTTGATAAATTTATTTTAGAAGGAAATATTGGTAGTCCAAAAGATGTAGCTGCTGTTTTAGAAAATGGGGGAGAAGGAGTTGGATTATTTAGATCTGAATTCTTATACATGGACAATGATCATTTCCCTACAGAAGATGAGCAATTTGAAGCTTACAAAAAAGTTGTAAGTGACATGAATGGCAAAGTAACAATTATTAGAACACTTGATATTGGGGGAGACAAAAAATTATCATATTTTGAATTCCCAGAAGAAATGAATCCATTCTTAGGATATCGTGCAATTAGATTTACATTAGACAGAAAAGATATTTTTAGAGACCAAATTAGAGCTTTACTAAGAGCTAGTGCATTTGGACCAATTGGAATTATGTTCCCAATGATTGCAACAGTTGATGAATTTAAAGCAGCAAAACAATTTACACTTGATTGTAAAGTTGAATTAGAAAAAGAAGGTGTTAAAGTTGGTGCAGATCTAGAAATCGGAATGATGGTAGAAATTCCTGCAGCAGCAGTAAATGCTGAAAACTTTGCAAAACATGCTGATTTCTTCAGTGTTGGAACAAACGACTTAATTCAATATTCAATGGCTGCTGACAGAATGAGTGAACATGTGACATATTTATACCAACCATATAATCCTTCAATTTTAAGATTATTAAAATTAACAATTGATGGAGCACACAAACATGGTAAATGAGCTGGAATGTGTGGAGAAATGGCTGGAGAACCTGAAGCAGTTCCATTATTAATGGGTTTAGGACTTGATGCTTATTCAATGTCTGCAACAAGTATTCCTCAAGCAAGAAGCATTATGTCAAAATTGACTTTAGAAGAAACTCAAACATTAGCTGCTAAAGCTCTTGAATGTGAAACTTCTGATGAAGTATTGGCATTAGTAAATGACTTAATGAAAAATAAATAATAAGTAAAAAAATCCCTTATGGGATTTTTTATATTTTCTGAATTAATTTATAATAAAATCAATTTCAAGAGTTTTGTATCCTTCACTGATAAAAACAATTTTTGTTTTACCAGTATTTTTTGCATTAATTTCAAATTCAATATTACTAATATTTTGAATTTGAGTAATTGAAACTATATTATTGTTTTTGCAAAAAGCAGTAATATTAATATTTTTATCATCGCTGAATTTGATGTTTGTAGTTTGACCTTTTTTAAGTAGATTTGAAGTTAAAACATAAGTAAATTCTTTTTCATTTATATCAACTTTAATTCCATTTGAAATTAAAATATTTGTTAAATTATTAATTTGATTCTGTAACAATTGTTGATTTAATTGGGCTTCTTGTTTTTGAATTTTGATTTCTTGTTCAAGAAATTTGTTTCGTGCACTTTGTTGTTTATAAAGTAACTCACATTCTTTAGTTAGTCTTGGCATTTTTTTATCCTCATTTACAGTGATAAAACTGTTATAGGATGATACATATTTATTAAATTCTTTGACTATATGATCTTCCATTGCCATTATATCATTGTCATTTGTAGATTTCCAAGACCAATTTGTCTTATCAAAAATAAGATTGTATTTTTCTTCCATAAAATTTATGAAGGTAAAGTTATCATTATCAATGTCAAATGTATCTTTAAAAAGTCATTCTTGAATAAGTAGATCATCATTTTTAATGAAAGTTAAATTTATTTGATTGTTAGAAGTAAAATTGTTGGTTTTATTTTTCATATTATTTCTCCTTATGAATAATGAATGAAAGAATTTTTTCTTTCAATATAGTAATCGTCATAAAAATTGAGAAATTTACATATTTTTGTATGTTTTTTTAAGAAATATTAAAGATAAAATCACTGATTTACATTTATTAATTTTTATAAGCTAAAATGTACTATTATAATAAAGATAATTATTATAGAATAATTATGGAAGGAGATCACTCATGGGATTATTTACAAAAAATAAAAGCGTAGAAGTATTTGCACCAGTTGATGGAGAAATTATTGATTTATCTACTGTGCAAGATGATGTATTTGCAGAAAAAATGTTAGGTGAAGGTTTAGCATTTGTTCCAGCAAATGGTGAATTCGTTGCTCCAATTGATGGGAAACTAGTTACAGTATTTCCATCAGGACATGCATATGGAATTGCAACTAAAAGCGGTGTTGAAATTTTATTACACATTGGTTTAGATACAGTTTCATTAGATGGTGAAGGGTTTGACGTTAAAGTTAAACAAGATCAAACAGTTTCAGTGGGAGATTTATTAGTAAATGTTGATATTGAAAATGTTTCTAAAAAAGTACCTTCAATGCAAACTCCATTAATTTTTACAACTGATTCAATGAACGGAAGAACAATTGAAATTGTAAAATCAGGAACTGTTGCAAAGGGAGACTTAATTGCTATAGTTAAATAAAAATAAAAATGTTTATAAAATAAGCATTTTTATTTTTTTTATTAGTAAAATAATAAATAAGGTGAAATTATGGAAACAAATAATGACAAAACATTAGAAAAAGAATTTGCAAAAAACGAGAAGAAAGTTGCAAAGGCAATGGCCAAAAAAGAAAAAAAATTAGAAAGAGAAATTAGACATAACGAAAGAAAAGTTAAGTTTTATAAGTGACATAATAAAAATTATAAGCTAGAAGATAATCAATTTAGATATAACTTAGTTAATTGAAAAACTGATGGAATGATTTTTTTAAGTTGTGCGTTTTTTATTCCAGTTTTATTTTCTTTAATTGGATTTTTCTTTTTTGATCTAAAAACAAATAATTATACTCAAGCTACAGTTGAACTTGCAAAATTAATTAGTGCAGCTGTTGGTCTATTTTTATTGGGCCAACGTCACTCAAGAATATTGTGAAGTGGGGGATTTGCTTGATATTTCCTATATGTATTAGCTCCCCAATTTATTGTTTTAATTCTTGCATTTATTCCATTTGAAAATAGTGATATTTTTAATATGTTGGCAATGCTAATTAGTGGTGCAGCTGTTTTAATAATTATTCTTAAATTTGATAGAGTTATAACTAAAAGAATGAAAGAAACATTTAAAAATCATTTAGGTACTTTGATTGTTACAAGTCTTATTGCTTTTGTTGCGATGTTTTTAATTTCTACAATGTTCTTTTCAAGTTTAATTGAAAATACATGATTAAATCTAGCGCAAGCAGAAAATCAAAATAGTTTAACTGGCCCATTAAATGATGCAAATACATCAACAACTGTAAAAATAATCTATGTTATCATATTATTTGCATATGCTGTTGTTGTGGCACCTTTATTAGAAGAAATTGTAATTCGCCAATCATGATTTGTAAATATTGGAAATAAATGAGCTGGATTAATCTTTAGTTCATTATTCTTTGGGTTTATGCATTATGGAACAACTGGAGATTATGAACATTTCTTAAGTTATACTTCTGCTGGATTTTGTTTAGGAGCTGTATTTATATTCTCAAAAGCAAATGTAACATATTCATGAATGGTACACTTGTTAAATAACTTAACTGCATTTATTCTAATGATAATAGGTGCTTTTGCATAGAAAGAAAACAAACTAATGACAATCTTAAAAGTAAATAAAAATGATGAAAATCAAACGGTTTTTAATTTTATTAAGAAAAATTTTAAAACTACAAATTTATCAATTATCTATAAGTGATTTCGAACAAACAAAATTAAAATTAATGATAAAAGAATTAAGGATCAAAAAATTATTTTAAAATTTGGAGATGAAATAAAAGTTTATGATAGTGCAAGTGCTGTTAAAAGACAAAATAATCACATTGTTGATTACAGTTTATTAAAAGTTGTTTATGAAGATGACAATATTTTAATAGCAGATAAACCAAGTGGTTTAGAAATTCACTCACCAATTAATGAAAATCTTGATGAAATGGTAAGAAGTTATTTAATTGAGAAAAAAGAATATAATATTGAAAATGAAAATTCATTTGTAATTAGTCATGTTCACAGAATTGATAAATTAACTCGTGGTTTGGTTATTTATGCTAAAAATAAAATGAGTTTAGATATATTATTAACTTCAATTCAAGAAAAAGATGAAATCTCAAAGTTTTATCTTGCAAAATTAGTAAATAATGATTTGCCTGAAGGTTTAGTAAATGGGTGAATTCGTTATGATAGTGAAAAACAAGTTGCTGTATTTAGAGAAATTCAAAAGAATAGTTATAAAGAATCCAACCAGATTAATCAAATAGTTGATGAACAAAATAATATTTATTCAATTCAATTATTATCTGGAAGAAAACACCAAATTAGATCAATTTGTTCTTTTTATAAAGCACCAATTGTTGGAGATTTTCGATATGGAGCTCCAAGAAATGGATCAAAACAAATTGAATTAATTGCCTATAAACTAATTTTTAATAATCTACAAGGTCAATTAAGTTATCTAAATAATCAAGAATTTATATCAAACTATAAATTTTAAAATGATAAAATTAAAAATATATTGCAAAGGGGGAAAAATATGTTATCTACAAAACAGGGTATTTTAAATACAATTGTGGGAACTGTAATCTCTCTTTTTAATGCTTTAGTGCAATTCTTAACAATGTACTGAGTTTTGAATAAATTTGGAACAGAGTTTAACGGGTTTATTAAACTTGTTGGTTCATTTTCTATTTTAATTGCAACAGCTGATGGAGCATTAGGGGTGGCTACAACAATTTTGTTGGTTCGTCCTTTTGTTCAAAATGATTGAATTACTGCAAATGAAATTTATTCAACAGCTAAAAAGGGTTATCGCAAATCTGCATTAATCGGTTTATTATTAGTATCATTAATTGGTTTTGCTTATCCTTTATATGCAGGGGTTTCATCTAATGGAAGCATTTTTGATATTAATAGTTGAAAAGAAATTGGAATTGCAACTCCTGATGGCCAATTAGTTGGCTACTTTTCATTAGTGGCAATTACATTAATTTTTGGGGTAAAAAACTTCGTAACAGCATATTGATTTAGTGTATATGAAAATGTAATTGCAGCAGATAATAAAAATTCAGTTCGAAGAATTGCTATTTTGTTTACAGATGTTTTTGTTTATTCAATAATGTTTTATTTGTTAAATATTGATTCAATTAATCCAATTTTTCCATTTTTATCAATGCTTTTATATGGACCAATTAAAGGAATAATGATTTATTTTTATGCCAAAAAAAATTATATTTGATTGAAATATTATCGAGATTTTAATAGTTTTAAATTAAATACTACTAAGAAAAAGATTACTTTTTCTTCATTAGGGACATCAATTCTTTTAAATACAGATGTTTTAATTGTTTCAATTGTTTTAGGACTTAGTGTTTCATCTACTCTATCTCTTTACTTAGTAATTGCAGTTAATACTAGATTGATAATGACAAATTTTATTACTTCATTTAGAGAATTTTTTGTTACATTGGTTGCAAAACGAGGAAGGATTCATTGAGAAAGTTATGCTAAATATGAATTATATACATATTTAGTAGCAGCATTTACATTTATCAATATGGCAATATTAAGTCCATATTTTGTAAGTGCTTTATATGGAGATATTGCATCAGTTGAAGGGCAAGCAAATCAAAATGCAAAGGAATTTATGTTCTTTAATCCTAGTTTTTCAATTTTATATGCTGCAACTACTGCACTTGTAATTTTATGTGAAGCTCAAATAACTTTAATTCATGCAAAAGGAAGATATGGAGAAGTATCAAAATTCCAAAATTATCTTGGATTTATTTATATTGTTCTTGGGTTTGGAGTAACATTCATTTGCAAAACTTTTGCAATTGGGGGTTCAGATATGAGCTTGGTTAATGGAATTATCTCAATGTATGTTTTAAAAGTGGCATTTTTAGTTCTAAGATATGCTTACTTATGATTCTATGTTTATCGCTATGCAACATATAATTCATCATTTAAACATGTTTTAAATAATTTAATGATCTTATTAATACCTTCAATTTTAATGACATTAGTTAATATTTTCTTAATTAAAAATCAAATGCCAGTTGAAGAAAGTGCTATTGCTCCTGCACCTATAGCACCACTTATTGCTTTATTCTTTGGAAATATTGCTGCTAGTGGATTAGTCTTGATTATATTTTCATATATATTCTCTCCAAAAATGATGAATGGTATTGTGACAAAATTACCAGTTATTAATAAAATTGTAAGTAAAAAATCAGAAGAAGCGAGAAAAAAACGTTTTGAAGAGTTTGGTATCAATGTTGAAGAAATAGTTGATAATGGTGCACAATTAAGTGAAGCACTTTATGGAATCACAACTCAAGATGACAATACAATTGGAGAAACCGAAATTAATGTTCCAAAATCAAATGAAAAAATTTATACAATTAAAGGTGGCAAATAACCACTTTTTTTATTTATTTGATTAATTAAACCAATTAGTATGGTTTTTTTAAGTGATATAATCATTTTGGTGAAATAAATGACAATAATATCTTTAGGAGTACCAATAGCATTGGCAATTGTTGTACTTTTTATGTTTTATACATCTGGAACAATCATATTTGAGTTCTTGAGATTTAAAGTTAAAAACCAGTTTGCTTCAATTGCTGCTGGATTTTTTGCATATTTTACTTATATTTCAATTTTAACTTTACCATTACAATTGATTTCAGTTTTACCTTATATTTTCTTTGTCTATTATTTATGAGCATTAACAATTGTTTACTTGCTATTTTGCTTTATCTTTTTAAAATATTGATTATCAACAAATTTTTTATCACTTAATTTAATAATCTTTTTTATAATTGTTAGTTTAATTGGAGTTTTAAATTATTTTGGATATACCTATATTAATGATGGAAGTTTTGCTAGACATAAAAATACCTTATCAATTCTTTATTGACTAAAAGATAATCCAGTATCATTTTTTAATAGTTCCACACTATTTAATTTTTTAGACTTTAAACCATTTCAAGGATGATATACATTCCAAATCTCAACATTAATTTTGGCAGGAGCTGAATCATATCAATATCAAGATGTACTTGTACCTTTTACATTTATATTAGATTCATTTTTAACAGCTTCTATTTTCATCACAATGTTTGAATCATTGAAAAAAACTACTTCTAAAGTTAATACATATTTATTGTTATCAATTTCATTTATTATATTTGGATTAATGAAAACAGCTTTATTTACAACTACTTATACTTTTTGATCTGGAGAAACAATTTTTATTTATTTAGTATTTTATACAATTGTTTTAATGTTAAAATATACAACACAAGATTATCGTGAAAGACATAATCCAATATTTATAGGAACGGTTTTAGGGGGATACATTTCATTTTCATGAGAAAGTTCTTATCAAGTATTATTCTTAATTTATTGTTTAATCTTTGTTCTACAAAGAAGATATTCAACAAACTTTACTAAAGATATTTTAAAATTATCAATTTTTGCATTAACTGATGTTGTCTTTTATAATATTGTTTCAAATTATTATTTACAATCAATTTTATTTGGAGGATTATTACTATTCTTAATAATTGTGGCTTCATTAATGACAAGAAGATATTCAACAGTTATTGCTTTTGAAGTATTTACAGATTCAAGAATTAAGTTAGTGACTTTTCTTTTACCATTAGCATTTATGTTAATTTCAATTGCTTTAACTTTAGGTTCTAACCAAGCATTTATTAGTACAGCAGATACATATTTAAATTTCTTATATGTATGAACAACTATATTTAAAAATGAAGAGATTAGATTTTGATTAACAACAATATCTGCTTTAACAATTTTGGCGATTTCAGTTGTATGAATTTTTATTAGAAAGATTTTTACAACAACAGCTTTAACTGGAATTGTTGATTTAATTTTAATTTCATATTTAACTTTCTATAATCCAATTGTAGTTAAATTTATTACTTTAATATATCCTACAATGTTAGAATCAAATGGAATGATTATGATTATTCAAGGAAGTATTTTATTAAATGTACTTGCATATTGGGGAATTAATAAGTTTGATGCAAAAACTGAACCACAAGTAAAAGTCATTAAAAAATATAATTGATTAGTTTAAAAATGGGGGTAACAAATGACTGAACTAAAAAAACACATTGAAGAAATTAAAGAAAAATTACATCAATGATCTCATGCATATTATGTTTTAGATAAACCAATGGTTGATGATTTAGAGTATGACTCATTGTTAAAAGAATTAATTAAAATTGAAACTCAAAATCCACAATTAATTACGTCAGATTCGCCAACTCAAAAAGTTGGGGGTATTGTTTTAGATAAATTTGAAAAATATCAACATAAAACTCCAATGTTAAGTTTGTCAAATGCTTTTAATGATGAAGATTTAAAAAATTTTAATGATCAAATTTATAAAGAAATGGAAAATAATAATTATTCTTTTTTCGTTGAACCAAAAATTGATGGGCTTTCAATCTCTTTAATTTATAGTAATGGAATTTTATCAAAAGCTGTTACTAGGGGAGATGGAGTTTTTGGAGAAGACGTAACTGTTAATGTTAAAACTATTAAATCTATTCCTTTAAAAATTGCCAATCAATTAGATTATTGTGAAGTTAGGGGAGAAGTTTTTTTATCTAAAAAGGAATTTGATAAAATTAATCATCAGCGTTCATTAAATGGAGAAGAGTTATTTGCAAATCCAAGAAACGCAGCTGCTGGAACTTTAAGACAACTTGACTCAAACATTGCAGCTTCAAGAAATCTAGATGCTTTCTTGTATTACTATATGGATCGCGAAACAATTGCAACTCACAGTGAATCAATGAGATATTTAGATTCAATGAAGTTTAAAATTAATTCCCTTGGTAAACATTGTACTAATATTGAAGAAGTGATTGAACATATTCATTATATTAGTGAACAAAGAAGTGAATTAGATTATGAAATTGATGGAGTTGTTGTTAAAGTGGATGAATTTGATTTATATGAAAAAGTAGGTTACACTTCAAAATTCCCAAAATGAGCAATTGCCTATAAATTCCCAGCAGAAATAAAAACTACAAAGTTATTAAATATTTTTCCAACTGTTGGAAGAACTGGAAGAATAACTTATAATGCCGCACTTGAACCAGTCCAACTTGCTGGAACAACTGTTCAAGCAGCTACACTTCATAATGCAGACTTTATAATTGATCGCGATATTAGAGTCGGTGCTGTTGTCAAAGTTAAAAAAGCAGGAGATATTATTCCTGAAGTGATTGAACCAATTATTGATAAAGATTTTGATACATTAGAAAAATTTCAAGAAGCAACTCATTGTCCTGAATGTAATTTTATTTTAGAAAGATTTGAAGATGAAGTAGATCAATATTGTCCAAATAAAGAGTGTCCAAGAAAAATTATTAGAGCAATTGAACATTTTGTATCACGTGATGCTATGAATATTGAAGGACTAAGTATAAAAATTATTGAAAAATTATTTGCCAATAATTTTGTAAAAGAAATTAAAGATATTTTTAATTTAAAAAATTTTAAAGAACAATTAATTCAACTTGATAAGATGGGAGAAAAATCTGTTACTAATTTATTAGAAGCAATTGAAAAATCAAAATTAAACTCAGCTGAAAAATTATTTTTTGGTTTAGGAATTAGACATGTTGGTAAAAAAACTGCACAACTTTTAATTACTAAATATAAAAATATTTTAGATTTAAAAGATATTGATTGAAACGATTTAGAAGAGATTCACGATATTGGACCAACTGTTACTAAATCAATTACAAAATGATTTAGTGATAAAACAAATATTGAAATGTTACATACGCTTGAAGAACAAGGAGTTAATTTAAAATATTTAGGACAAATTGGAACAAAGTTTAGTGATAGTATTACAAATAAAAATTTTGTAATCACTGGAACACTTTCAAAACCAAGAAATCATTTTAAAACTATTTTAGAAGAGTATGGTGCAAAAGTTATTGATAGTGTAAGTAAAAAAACAGATTATTTATTAGCAGGAAGTGAAGCTGGAAGTAAATTGGAAAAAGCTCAAAAATTAAATGTAACAATTATTGATGAACAAGAATTTAATAATCTAATTGGAGGTAAAAATGAAAATTAATAAAGAATTT
Source organism: Spiroplasma culicicola AES-1 (assembly GCF_000565175.1). NCBI lineage: Bacteria > Bacillati > Mycoplasmatota > Mollicutes > Entomoplasmatales > Spiroplasmataceae > Spiroplasma > Spiroplasma culicicola. Next base: position 140,824 of record NZ_CP006681.1, read on the forward strand.
ATTTTAGAATTAGCAGAAGATGTAATGTTAGAATTAACAGATGAAGAAGCAGAAGAAATCACAAGTTTTGAAAATGATATTTTAGAGAAATTTGAAAAAGTCTTTGCGATCAATACAGATAATGTGAGAGAGAGTCATTATCCTTTTGATTATAATAATACTTATTTACGTGAAGATGATGAGATCAGAACAATTGATAGAGAAATGTTATTGAAAAATGCCCCAAAACATGAAGAAGGTTATGTAGTGATTGAGAAGGTGGTCAAATAATGGATATAAAAAATTTAAGCATTATTGAATTACATGAAAAGTTAAAAAACAAAGAGTTTAGTGTAAGTGAATTGGTAAATCAAACATATAAAAATCTTCAAGCAGAAATGGATTCAAATTTTTTAGTTTCATTAGTTGAACCTGAAAAAGATTTAGATAAAAAATTTGATGAAAGCAATTTTTTATCTGGAATTCCTTTTGTAACTAAAGATAATATTTCTGTTAAAAATACATTAACAACAGCTGGTTCAAAAATTTTATCAAATTATATTGCACCATTTGATGCAACAGTTTCACAAAAATTAAAAGAAGCTAATTCAATAGTTTTGGGTAAAGCAACTTTAGATGAATTGGGAATGGGTGGAACTGGTCTATTTGGTTTTAATGGAGAAGTTAGAAATCCAAAAGATCATTCTAGAATTGTTGGGGGAAGTTCAAGCGGGAGTGCTTATGCTGTTGCAACTGGACTTGTACCTTTTGCAACTGGAACAGATACTGGAGATTCAATTCGTAAACCTGCATCATTTAATGGAATAGTTGGATACAAACCAACTTATGGAAGCATTTCAAGATATGGAGTAATTCCTTATGCTCCAAGTTTAGATCATGTTGGTTTCTTTACAAGAAATGTAACTGATGCTGCAATTCTAGCTGATGCTACATTTAAATATGATAAAAAAGATTTTACTTCAATTGATAATACAAATGAATACTTTAAAAATTTAAATAATCCAAATCAAAAAATTAAATTTGGTTTCATTAAACAAGTTGAAGAACATATGAGTGGAAAATTACATGATGACTATCAAACAATTTGTGACAAGATTCGTGAAGATGGTCATGAATTAATTAATCTTGATTTTAATAAACAACTTTTAGATGCAATTCCTGCAATTTATATGATGATTTCATTTGCAGAAGGAGTGTCTACTCATGCAAACTTAGATGGAATTAACTTTGGATTACGTGCACCAGGAAAAGATTATGCAGATATTATGAAAAAAAGCCGTGCACAAGGATTTGGAAAAACAGTTAAGAGAAGATTTGTAATTGGAAGTTATCAATTAAAATCTTCTAATCAAGAAAAACTTTTAGCAAAATCAAAAAAAGTTAGAAGATTAATTATTGAAGAATTAGCAAGAATGTATGAACAAGTAGACATTTTAATTTTGCCCCCAGCTTTAGAAGTTGCTCCATTAGTTGAGCAAGTTATGGGAACAGATATTGAAGAGCGAAAAGATAATGGAAGTGTTTTTTTAGAAGATGTTTTAATTTTGGCAAATATGAATGGAATGCCTTCAATTACAATTCCTTTTGTTAATTATGATAATTTACCAATTGGAATTAACTTAAATGCAAAACCAAAAAATGATTTATTATTACTACAAGCATCAAAATATATGGAAGACTTAATTAAAAAAGTTGTAGTTAAGGGTGGTGATTTTAATGAATAATTTTGAAGTAATTATAGGAATTGAAAATCATGTTGAACTAAAAACAAAATCAAAAATGTTTTCTCCAGCTCCAGTTAGTTATGGAGAAGAGCACAATACTCAAATTTGTGAAGTTGATTTAGGATATCCTGGGGCTTTACCTTCAGTTAATCAAGAGGGAGTAAGATTGGCAATCCTTGCATGTAATGGATTAAATATGCAGATTGACGAACTACTACGCTTTGATCGAAAAAATTATTTTTATCCAGATTTAGTTAAAGGATTTCAAATTACACAACAATATCACCCAATTGGGAAAAATGGATTTATTATTGTTAAAGATGAAAATGGCAATGATAAAAAAATTGATATTGAAAGATTACATATTGAAGAAGATACTGCAAAACAAATTCATAAAGGTGACACTACTTATATTGATTACAACAGAAGTGGAATTGGGTTAGTTGAAATTGTTTCAAGACCAGTTATTAGAAGTGCAAAAGAAGCAGTTGATTATGTAAATAATCTAAGAGAAATTTTATTATTCTTAGGAATTAGTGATGTCAAAATGAATGAAGGATCACTGAGATGTGATGTCAATATTTCATTGAGACCATATGGTTATCCTGAATTTGGTCCAAAAGTGGAAATTAAAAATTTAAATTCATTAAACAATGTTAAGAAATCAATTGAATTTGAAATTCAAAGACAAAGTAAATTAATTTTATCAGGACAAGAAGTTCAACAAGAAACAAGAAGATTTGATGAAAACATTCAAGAAACAGTCTTGATGAGAACAAAAAGTGATGCTGTTGATTATAGATATTTTAGAGAACCAAATATTAATCCAATCAAATTAGACAGTGCATGAATTAAAGCAACAATTGATGCATCTCCAGAATTGGCAAGTGTAAAAAGAAATCGTTATTTAAATGATTATACTTTCAATGAAGAAGAAACAAATTATATTCTTGCAAGTTTAGAATTAACAAATTTCTTTGAAGAAACTGTAAAACTAAATGTTGAACCAAAAAAAGTTTTAAATTATTTATTAACAGATATAAAAGCTTTAATGAATAAAGACAACATTTCAATTGATCAATCTCAATTGACTCCAAATGATTTAAAAACAATAGTTGATCTTTTAGACAAAGGTGAAATTTCTTCAAAACATGTCAAAACTTTATTACCAATTGCATTTAGTTCAAATCAAAGTGTTGAACAAATCATTGAAGGACATAATTTAAAATTAATTAATGATGAACAAACAATTAAAAATTATCTTACTCCAATTGTAGAAACTAATAGAAATTTAATTGTTGAGCAATATGAATCAAGACCAGAAAGAGTTGAAAAAACTATTATGGGACAATTGATGAAAGAAACTGGGGGAAATGTTAACCCAGAAAAAGCAAATTTAATTATTAATGAAATGATTCAATCAGTTATTAAATAAAAAGAGAACCAATCAGGTTCTCTTTTTATTCTTCTTCAATTTCTCCACGAATTTTGATTACTAAATCATTGATCATTGTATTTTTGGCAAACACAATTAAGATATCTTCTTCTTTTAAAGTTGTATATTCATCGGGAATAACAACTTTTCCATTACGTTTAATTTGAACAATATTGAAATCTTTATTAGTACTTAAACCATTTTCACTAATAGTTTTATCAATTACATTTTCATCTAAAACTTGAATGCTTGTAAAACTATATTCTCCGTCAGTTGATTGCACATCTCCTTCAATATCAAATAATGATTTTGTAGCAACCAATTTTCCTGTCATAACGTCAGGAATAATTACTTTATCTTCTTCAATTCCTAATGCTAATAGAATTCTTTTATGATGTTTGTCTCTTGCATTTACGGTAATATTTTCAACACCTAAGTCAATTAAGTTTAGAACTGTTAAAATACTTGCTTCCATACTTGAACCAAAACATACAATTACACAGTCAAATTGTGAAATTCCATTTCTTTCTAAAGCATTTTTATTAGTTGTATCCAAAACAATAGCTTCAACTGATTCAAATTCTGATACATAAAGATTTAATTTTTCTTCATTAATATCAAAGATTTTAATATGTTGTTTTTTTTCGTCTAATGTTTGTGCTACTGAAAGACCAAAATGATTGGCACCAATAATCGCAAAGCTTTTCTTTTTAGCCATAATTTAATATGCCTCAACTTTCTTACTCATATAATTATACAACTCTTTTTGAATTGTTGTATAATTATAAATAGGTTTTCAAATCACAAGGGGATGATTTGTATGGATAATTTAAAAAATGAACCCAATAATGAGGTTCAAGATAAGAAAAGAATAAAAAAGAGAAAAAGAAAACTAGTTAAAGTTAAGAGATCAAAGTCTTTGGATAATACAGAAAAGACTTTTTTTGCAAAACTTAAATCATGGTGACCTTTATCAAAAATCAGTGGAAAAATCATTATTGGTTATTTATCTGCAATTATAATTGGGGGATTTTTATTAAGTATTCCTGGAATTATGATTAATAAAGAACACGAATGAAACTTTATTACTGGTATTTTTACAGCGTCAAGTGCGATTTCAGATACTGGAATTAACATGGTTTATACATATTCAGATTACAGTATTTTGGGTCAGTTTTTAATTTTGGCAATGATTAAAATTGGGGGAATTGGTTTACTTACTTTTAAAATTGTTTTATTGGTAATGTTTAATAAAAAAGTTTCACTAGATGATCAAAGTGTGGCCAAAACTGAAAGAGGTAGTGGAACACTTGCAAATACAGTTGAAATGATTCGCGACGCTTTTATTTTCCTAACAGTTGTTGAAATATTGGGCTCATTTGCACTATTTTTTGGATTTTATTTTACACCTCCTGGAGAAACAATAGAAGCAGGAACATTTGTGAGTCCTTATCAAAGTTTTTCAAAATCATTGTGATATGGAATTTTTCATTCAATTAGTGCTGTAAATAATGCAGGATTTGACATTATTGGTCAGCAATCACTAATGCCGTATAATCAAGAAGGAGTACAAGCATATCATTTACAATGAATTTTTATGATTCAATGAATTATTGGGGGATTGGGATATCCTACTTATCACGATATTAAAAGAAAAATTAAAGCGAAAAAAGAAGGAAAGCAAGTTAGATTTTCATTATTTACAAAATTAAACTTTGTAGTCTATTTAACTTTATTTTTAATTGGTCCTTTATTGGTATTTTGTTCTGAATATTTCACTCAAGAACATAGTCGCATTATGGAATATGTTGATGAAAATAATAATAGTACAGAAAGGCATTGAAAACCTTGATATGTATGATCGATGGATATTATTTTTAATGTAACTTCGTGTAGAAATGCAGGATTTTCAACAGTAGATGTGAACGACTTTACTGCTGGGTCTAAATTTATTATGTCAATTTGAATGTTTATTGGTTCTGCGCCTTCATCAACAGCTGGGGGAATTCGAACAACTACATTTGCAATTTGTATTATTGGGATTGTTTCAATTATGAAAAACAAGCATTCTGTTGAAGCATTTAAGAAAAAAATTCCTGATGAAACAGTAAAACGCAGTTTTGCAGTTGTTTTCTTATCAATGCTAATTATTATGACAAGTATTTTTATAGTTTATTTAGATTCAAATGTAATGTTAACTCAAACAACTGATGGTAATGAAGGTTTACCTCAAGATAGTGAAAATACAATTATTAGATTAATTCTTTATGTATGTAGTGCCTTTGGAACGGTAGGATTCCAACCATTTAAACCAGATCAAATTATTCAAATGGGAGTTTTAAGCAAAATTGCTTTAATCTTGACTATGTTTATAGGTCAACTTGGTATTTCAAATACATTATTGGCCTTTGTAAAACCAAAAAATAAACAGAACTTTGGTTATTTAGAAGAAGAAGTCACAATTGGATAGTTAAAAAAGTTTTATAATCCTTATAAGTGTAGATAAAATCAACCTTTTAAAATGCTGTCATTCTTGACAGCATTTTTTAAAGGAGTAATATCTTTGTGTAATAGAAAAAGAGGCATTTTATATGTTGGAAAATAATACAACAGAATTACCACTCTCCCGTAGGGAAGAAGTGCAAAATTCTAATTGACATAACTTATCAAATGATAAAATTGTTAAACTTTTAGATACAAATACTCAAACAGGACTCAGTGAGCAAGAAGCTCAAAAGCGATTGGAAATATACGGGTTAAATAATTTACCCAAATCTAAGAAACCAAATTGATTCTTAATCTTTTTAAAATCATTCTTAGATCCACTAAGCATCATGATGTCAATTGCAGGGATTTTATCTTTAACAATTTCATTGATTTCAAATGAGTTAACATCTCCAGATATTGCTGGATTGGTCATAATTGTTACAATTATTTTGACAAACTCTATTATTTCAACGGTTCAAGAAATAAAATCTTTAAGACAAAGTGAATCGATTAATGAGCAAAGAAATTTTGCTTGAGTTTTAAGAGACAGTATCAAAAAAGAAATAGACACACAATATTTAGTACCTGGTGACATTATTTTTTCAAAATCAGGTGATTTTGTTGCTGCTGATTGTCGAATTTTTAGTAATCAATTGTTAAAAATTGATGAGTCAGCTTTAACTGGAGAAAACGAAGCAATTAATAAGATATCTGAAAAAATTAAAGAAAAAGATTTGGTTTTAGGAGATCAAAAAAATATTGCTTTCATGTCTACACTAGTTATTGAAGGAAAAATGACAGGAATTGTCATTAAAACAGGAAAAGATTCAGAAATTGGAAAGATTGCAACTAACATTACAGATCACAAAGCTGAAAGAACTCCTTTAGAATCTAAGGTTATTAGATTAACAACAATTATAGGATTTATTTCAATTGCTTTAGGAGTTTTAATGTTTTTAGCAACTTTATTAATTCGAGATAACTTGAATCCCGAACTTCAAAGTTATAATAAATTAATGTTAATTGCAGTTTCATCTGCAATTAGTGTTATTCCCGAATCATTAACAATCATTGTCAAAATTTGTTTATTAGTTGCTAGTCGCAAAATGGCTAGAAAAAATGTATTAATTAAAAATCCTAAATCAATTGAAACTTTAGGAAATGTAAACATTATTTGTTCAGATAAAACTGGAACACTAACACAAAACCAAATGACAGTCGATGGTGTCATTGTAAATATGACAACAATTGAAAAAGACAAGTGAAATCCCCAAGAATCACAACATTTATTAAATTGTATGGTATTGTGTAATGATGCATATATCGAAAATGAAGAAAAAGTAGGAAGTGCAACAGAAATTGCACTTGTAAAACTTTTAATAGATCACAAAATTGATTATTTAAAAGAAAGAAAAGTAAATCGCAGAATTGATGAAATTCCATTTAGTTCATCAAGAAAAATGATGTCAACAGTTAATACAATTGGGAGACAAAAATATTTATATACTAAAGGAGCTGTTGATTATTTAATTCAGAATTGTCAATCAAAACTTGTAAATAATAAAGTAACTCGAATTGAAGAAGAAGATTTCAATATTTTAAGAGAACAATTACAAACTTATGCTGCAAAAGGTATGCGTATGATTGGTTTTGCATATAAAGAGATGCACAATGAACAACATGCAAAAGAAGATAATTTAATCTTTTTAGGAGCAGCTGCAATTATTGATCCTCCAAGAGAAGAAGTTGCTAAGTCAATTCAAGAAGCTAATGCTGCTGGAATTCGTGTAATTATGATTACTGGAGATCACAAAATTACTGCATTAGAAATTGCAAGAAGATTAACAATTGCCAATGAGCATTATAATGATGTTATAACTGGTGCAGAAATTGAAAATATGGATAAAGAGGAATTAACTAAGAAACTTGAAACAACTAATGTTTTTGCAAGAGTTAATCCAGAACATAAAGCATTAATTGTTGAATTATTACAATCACAAAAAAATATTGTTGCTATGACTGGAGATGGAGTTAATGATTCACCAAGTTTAGTAAAAGCAGATGTTGGAATTGCAATGGGAATTACTGGAACAGATGTTTCCAAAGAAGTAAGTGATGTTGTTTTAGCAGATGATAATTTCAAGAGTATTATTGCTGGAGTTAATTCAGGAAGAAACGTTTATGAAAAAATTAAGTATTCAATTTCATTCTTAGTTGCTGCAAATATAAGTCAAGTATTGACATTGTTATTAATTATGGCAATTTATAATACACTTGCTTTAAATTCAGTAAATATATTATTTCATATCTTTGTTGTTGAAACAATTGTGGCGATTCCAATTGGGATGCAAAAAGAAAGAAAAGGGGTTATGAAAAATCAACCTCCAAAAAATAAGAATGAATCGCTTTTAAAAGGAATTTTTATTCAAATCATAATTACAACAACTTTAAACAGTTTAATTGCATTATTTAATTATCAAATTGCAATTTGATGACTTGGAGATAGTTATGCAGCACAAGAATATGGTAAAACTGGAGTTTATATTGCAATTATGTTTGGACCAATTATTTATTCATTCATATATAATAATTTCTTTTTAGCAATTAATTTTAAAACAGATCACAAAACTGATCGTTATCGTCCAAACAAATGATTAATTATTTTTGTTTTAATAGCAGTAAGTTTAACAATAATGACAATGTTACCATTTGAATTTATTAATGAATTCTTTGATTTTAAAACAGTGGGATTAAATTTAGGACTATTAATGATATTTATATTAAATACAATATTAATTACTCCATTAATTTGAATGTTTTATTGTTTAACAGGTAAATGCATTTTAAAGTATAAAGAAAGAAAAACTAAAATATAAAACATATTTAAAACACTTTTAATAAAGTGTTTTTTTCATTAAATTTATTTAATAATAGGAGTAAAATTAAATTAAATATGAAAGAAAGCAAACTAATAATAAAAGTAATATAAATCTAATCGTAATGGAACACTGAAAAGGACTAAATTATGGCTAGAAAAATTCAACCTTATCAACTAATTACTTATCCTAAAAAAATTACATATGCTAATCCCAAAAATAATAAAAATAATTTTTGGGATTTGTTATTCAAAATAATTGCAATAGAAGTAGTTTCAATCTTAGTTGGTACATTAACAGCTGGAGTTGGAGGAGCAGCAGTTCAAACATGAGGCTTTTCACAACTAGGAATCGCATCTACACAATTAGTGATTAGAGCTACTGTAGATTTTACTATACATCAAATGTTTGATTCATCAATGGGAATTAAATCCAGTAAAAATACACTTTTGAATCTATTTTTTAGTTTTTCAAATATTGGTTCTCTTGGTAGAGCTAGAAAAACAGATAAAATAATAAAAATTTTAAATGAACATCAATTATTAAATAAAATTGGAATTAAATATACAGTTAATAATTTATTTGAAATTAAAAAGGCACTTCAATATAAAAAAATTATATTAAGTAATAATAAAAAAATAACATTTTCTAAAAAAATAACAGATTTAGAAATATTACAAACAATTATGGCAATTTCATCTAAAGAAATGAAAAGTTCTTTAAAAAGAATGTCACAAAAAGAGTTACAAGCACTTATTGAAATGGAAAAATTATTATATAAAGTAAGTCCTGATTTATTTGCAGACCTTAAAAATTTAAATACCACAAAATATAATAATAATTTTAAACAAGCTTTTAATTTAAATATAGATGAATTTTTGAATTTAAAAGATAAAGATGCAATTGAAATATTATTAAAATTAAATAAAAATTCCAAAATATCAAAAGAAATAATAATGATAAATAGATTAAGAATACAAAAACAACTTCAAGAAACTTTAATTGCAAGTTTCAAAGATATTGGGAAAGTAACCCAAAATACATTGAATATGTTAAACCCACAAAAATATTTAGAAATTGCAATTGATAAATTATTAGCTCCAATTTATAAATCTATGGATAAAATAATAAAAAATTCTAGAAATAATTTAATTCGATTAAATAAAAATATTAGACGAACGATCAAAAAATATAATATATACGCATGCAATCCAAATTCTTCCTTTATTGGTTTTATATTTAAACCAATATCGTTTTTAGGAGATGGATATATTGAATTATGAAAGGAAATTTCTTATAAAAGTACAACAGATAAAGATATAAAAAAATATTCAAAATTAGTATTTTGAACAAATATTAAACAAGTTGAAGAATTCTCATATTCAAAAAATCAAGATTATTACTTTAATATAAAATGAAAAAATAAAAAAAATATAAATAAAATAGAAGCTGAAAACTTAAATAATATTTATGAAGATAGCATAAATAGTTTAAAACATATTAAAAATATAAAAGAACTTTTAAATAGGCAAAGTATAAGAGTAAAAAATATAAATCCATCAAAAATTGTAAATAAAATTTCTGATTCTTTAAATGTAAAGTTTAAATAATTAGAAATTTATAATAAGGAGAAATGAAAGTATGAAAGAATTAAATAAAAAAATTTTAAATGAATTTAATGAAAATTATAAAGATATAAAACTTGATTTTAATAGTAAAAAAGAAAATGATATTAGAAATGGTATTTATGAAATTATTTATGGAAAAGAAAAAATTAATTCTTCAAAAGAAAAAGAAGAAACTTTAAATGAATATATAACTAATTTATTTGATTTATCAAATATACAATGAGTTTTAAAAGATAAAAATGGTGAAATAAATATTGAGCTACAAAACTTATTACAAACTTATTTAAGCAAAACTGATTTTTTATCAAAATTTTGAATTACAAAATTCAAAGCGGGAATGCAAGGGAAATATGGTTTATTAATAGTTGAAATAAAAGACAAAAATTCTTATTCAAGGCCTGAATTAATTCCAGTAAAAGTAATATTTGAAAATAGTTTTGATAATCAAGTTTTTGAATCTTTGTTATCTTTTGAAGAAACAACATATTCTAATAAAGAATTAATTTATTTCTTACAACGACATTATTTAATAAAAAATAATAAAGTTCAAGTAACTTCTAAATTAATAGATTATAAAACTAATTCTTTAATAAAAAGTGATAAAATATCAAACTTAATCAAACAAAATTTAGATTTAAAAAAGAAAAACTTAGAATTTGATTTTATTCCTTTATCAATATTAAAAAATGATATAACTGGTAAACCAAGATGTGAAAAAGTAAAAAGCAAATTAGAAATGTTAGATAAATTTGATGAAGTAATAGCTATACTTCCTCATTGAGAAAAGGGTTCAATTATATTTAATGGTAATTCTGTTGAACCTCAAAATAAACCTCAACAGTTATATGAATTTATGAAAGGAATATTACTTGATGGGATGATTCAAATGAAACCAATTGAAATTGAGGGTATCCCATCCAATTTAAATGAAAATATTATTAATTGAAATCCAACTTCAATATTGAAAGTAGTTAGAAAAACAAGAAATGATATTTATGAAGAAATTAAATTAGATCTTGGTTTTCCAGTTGATGAAATTACAGAACCGAATAAAAATGATTATAATTCAATATTTTTAAATAATCCAAATATTAAAAGAGAACTAAGATTAATAAAATTATTTCTTATAGACATGGCATATAAATTTTTAAGTATTTTACAAAAATCTAATATTCAAGAAACATTCCCTGATATTGATTTAAAACAAATAGAGATTAATGTTAATTTAGGCATAAACGAATAATTTTTAATAAAGGAGAATTATATGAGTAATCAAATAAAAAATGTTTCTGATATTTCAGATGAAGAATTTATTGAAAGTTTTACAGCAAAACAAAAGTATAGAAAAAAAGAAAATATAAATGATTTATTATATTTAAGTAAACAAGTTGTGCAAGTTTTTATCTATCCATTAACAACACTAAATGGCAAAAAGTTAATTGAGGGTTTAAGAATTGGAGAAAATAAAATAAATTTAATGGCAACAACTATTGATAAAGTTATTTCAATAAAAGCATATCTTTCAGATATTCAAGATTATGATTTGGTAGAATCATTAGATCCTTTAAATCCACTTGAACAATTAATGAGAGTAACTGATACAATTAATTTTTTTACCGATGAAATTAAAGAGTTAGATTATGAGTGTTTGTATCTTTTGACAAAAGAAAAAATAACTGAGAATAATTTAAATGACTTAAAACAATATATTGGCAAAATTATTACACCAAGTATTGATGAAACTGGTATGGAAATGAGTTTTAGTTCTTTAGAAGAGTTTTCAAGTAGTTTTAAAACTTCTCCAATTAGAGTTGTATTAAGTGAACCAATTAAAAGTAAAATTAAAGAAATACATATTACAAGTCCAAAAGGAACATTAATAGGAAATATTAAACCAGTTGATGAAAATGGTAGATTTCCAGAATTATTAGCTAAAAAAGGAACAGAAATTTTTCCTAAATTATGTTTTCCATTTCAAATTGCTCCAGTAGTAAGCATTGTTGATTATTGAAGTAGTGACCAAATAATTCCTTTAAATGATATATTTGAATTTTTAGATTCTAAGAATATCAAGCATGATGAAGAATTTAGTTTAGCAGACTTTCTAGTTCTTGGAGAAGAAGGTGATTATCCAACAATTCATTTTAATCATGCAAGTAAAATTGAAATCCGATCTACAGGTAGAGAAGCTAATATTGGACGTTGAGTAAGTTATCAAGCGGGTGGTTGTTATGTAACTGATGCGTATGATGAGAGAGATTATATTGGTACTGAAGAGTTTAATTTAGAAAATGGAATTAAATCGATTCAAATTAACTGTGCATTTCAAGGTCAAGGACCAATTCATAATCTTCATAGCAAAATTGGACCAAGTGGTAGAAATATAAAAGACATGTCTTGTGATATAACTGAAGGTAGTGTTTCTAAAAAGACAACTGCTTTTGAGACACTTTTAAAGATGCTAACTGAAACTTTTTGAAAAGATTATGAATTTAAAGGTGCAACAGAAAGTAAAAAAAATAATAATGGAGAATGAGAACTAAAAATAAAAGATGAAAAAATTTATGAATTACTTGAAAAATATGCAGGTCAAGATAGATATGCAGTAACTACAAATTTATGATTGAGTTGAAAAAAAATAAATATTGATAAAGTAAATGCAAATTTAAAAATAGTTAAACGTATTGAAAATACGATTACAATGTTATCTGGATATATAAAATCAAATTTTTCAATTAATAAAGGTGATAATGATGATTATAAAATACTGTTACCCTTCTATTTTGAATTGCAAAACAAAATTGATAATCCAATTGGGATGATAAATTATACAGATATAAAGGTAAAGTTAAAATCTAATTACTTTGAATTTACTGAAACTGGCATTAAATTAAAAGATAATTGTATTTCCAGAAACCTAGTCCATAAACTCGAATATAATCATTATGCATTTCCTGAAATGACAAACATGATTGAAACTGCAAGCATACCTTCTAGTATGCCACTTGATCAACAAACTGCTAATGGTGAATATTCAAAATATCAGGTTAAGTGTTTCTCTAATCAAGAATTAGATATTGAAAAGCTAAAAAATCATTATGGTAGTGGAAATATAAATTTTAATCCTTTATCTAGCAACAAAATAGTAAATAATGGAGAATTTGAGTTTGAGGTACCAGTTACAATTGAAGAAATAAAGTTATCTTCATTTTATGGATACGGACTGTGAAGAATTAATTTAATTGATGAAAATAATAATAGTTATAAATTGGGTTTAAAGTTATTTGATAAAAATGACTCAACAATTTCATATATAAATTTGATATTATAAACTTGTAAATGAAAGGATATGCCAATATGAAAAGGTTTATAAATATTATGTCTGCTTTTACTGTAACAGTTACTACAAGTTCAGCTACAGCAATGGTAGTATCATGTAAAGGAGATTATATGGTTAAGTTATATCATTTGCATAGTGTTCAAGGAAAATGAGAAGTTACCCCTGAACATCCAAATAATTTAATTATTGAAGTTGATAAACGTGATATTAAGAAATATACATTGGAAGAAGGAATTTATGAAAATACAAGAATTGCATTTTATATGAAAGATGGAAGTATTAATAACACCAATGATAAGTGATGATCAGGTCCAGCAATACAATATGAATATTATTTTACTAAAGAATTAGGATTTGGTCCAGATGTAGAACAAGAATAGCGATAGCTATTCTTTTTATTTATAATTTTAACTTTATTTTTTAATGTCAATTACAATAAAGTTGAGCATATATTTTAATAATTAATAGTTGTATTTTAATCATTCTTTATTAAGACATTTAAATTTAAGGAGTGAAAAAATGACTAATTTTAAACTATGAACTATAACAAGTTTTGAAGAATATGTTAATGAATGACCATCATTGGCAAATGAATTTAATAATTTAACAACTTATCAACAAAAATTGGGATATACATCTCCAGAAGATTTTTTCATTAAAAATGCTTTTGCAGCCCAAGAATTGGCAAATCAAAGAGTTGGCAATATTTTGGAAAGAATATTTTCAACATCAGATTTGCATGCTAATGTTCAAGAACAATTAAAAAAATTTACATATAAAGCAATTGATCATTTAAGAATGAATGATTGTGTAATTTATCAAAATACAAAAACAATTCAAACAAATTATAATAATGGTAGAAGCGATAGTATTGAAAATGATTTAAATGTATCTTTAGAAAAAATAATTGGTGATAGTGCATGAAGAAGTTGAATTGGTGCTAACATTGAATCATTATATTTAAGATATTTAAAAGAAAATGATTTACCATATCTTTTAGATCCAGAACAATTTTATAATAAAAAACAAATTGATGATTTTTTTGAAACTATTGATTGAAAAATTTATGAAGAGCATACTTATACAACTGTTCACATTAGAGATTTGCAAAAACAAATTAATAGAAAACAAGAAGTGACAGATCAAGTATTATTACAACAAAAAACAGATGATGAGGGAAATCCAATTGATGAAATTGAAGAAGTGGGATATTTTGATGAGATTTTATTTCAATCTTTTAGACCAGACTCAACAATCATTGATACAGATAGAGGCAGAAAACGAGCAGTTATAAATTTAAATGATACTATTGGAGAATTAATAAATGCTAGTGTTTATCAAAGTTCAAGTGAATCAGATCAAAAAAATGCAATTGGTAGAATCTGAGGGTGAGGGATCGAAAATTATTTAAAACATTCGGAAGAAACTTTTAATGAAAAATTTAAACAATTAGAAGATAAGATTTTAGATATTAATAAAAATAAATGAATTATTGGTGAATATAAATGAGTTAAAGTAGGCACTCCTATAGTGAAAGGCTGAATAAAAATCAATTTAACTACAGGTTATACATTAATAGCTGGTACATCACAATCTACATCGACTGGTTCTATAAAAAGTCATACACATACTTCAAACGCTCATAATCATTATATTAATGGCTCAGGAAATTATGTACCAGTTCTTATGGGTGGGGCAAAATGATATAAAAGAAATGCCGATAATGGTGCTGGAGACAATAAGGCAATTGTTTCTGATACAAATAATCCCAATATAGCTAACATTGCATTAACAGATTCTGCATCTTCTAAAATTAATTCTACGGGTGGATCATCTAATTTAGCTGCAGGGCAATATGCTGAACTTTGAGAATATGTGGGAATTGATGCAAAAGGAGAAACCTTAAATACTAATTTAAATGCAAAACTGAGTTATTGACAAAAAAATGATATTTTAGATAAAGAATATAAAGATAATGATGAATGTGCCCCTTTGAAGGGAGAAAAATATGATGAATAATGAAAAATTTAAAAATGATATTTCAGATGAAGAATTTATTGAAAGTTTTACAGCAAAACAAAAGTATAGAAAAAAAGAAAATATAAATGATTTATTATATTTAAGTAAACAAGTTGTGCAAGTTTTTATCTATCCATTAACAACACTAAATGGCAAAAAGTTAATTGAGGGTTTAAGAATTGGAGAAAATAAAATAAATTTAATGGCAACAACTATTGATAAAGTTATTTCAATAAAAGCATATCTTTCAGATATTCAAGATTATGATTTGGTAGAATCATTAGATCCTTTAAATCCACTTGAACAATTAATGAGAGTAACTGATACAATTAATTTTTTTACCGATGAAATTAAAGAGTTAGATTATGAGTGTTTGTATCTTTTGACAAAAGAAAAAATAACTGAGAATAATTTAAATGACTTAAAACAATATATTGGCAAAATTATTACACCAAGTATTGATGAAACTGGTATGGAAATGAGTTTTAGTTCAATTGAAGAATTTTCAAATAGTTTTAAAACTTCTCCAATTAGAGTAGTATTAAGTGAACCTATTAAAAGTAAAATTAAAGAAATACATATCACAAGTCCAAAAGGAACATTAATAGGAAATATTAAACCTGTTGATGAAAATGGTAGATTTCCAGAATTATTAGCTAAAGCAGGAACTGAAATTTTTCCTAAATTGTGTTTTCCATTTCAGACTTCACCAGTTTTAAGTATTGTAGATTATTGAAGTAGTGATCAAATAATTCCATTGAATGATATTTTTGAATTTTTAGATTCTAAAAATATTAAATATAATGAAGAATTTAGTTTAGCTGATTTTCTAGTTCTTGGAGAAGAAGGAAATTATCCTGCAATTAAATATGATCATGTTGAAAAAATAAGTTTTAAATTACATATGAAAGCATACAAAACAAGGGGTAGTAGTGGTAATGGTCCTTCAGGAATTGTAGATGATATATTCAATATGGAATTTAGCAATGCAAATAAATTTGGTGAAGGAAATTTGACAAAGATATTTACTAAACCAAATGCAAAGGATAACTACTTTGATGCAGATATTGCAAATGAATTTGATACAGAATTTGCAATTCAATCAGGAGTATTTAAAGGGAAAATTCAATATAAATATTCTATATCTGATTTAAATGTTATTCCTACAGGGATTTCAAAATCCACAACTGCTTTTGAAACACTTTTAAAAATGCTAACTGAAACTTTTTGAAAGGATTATGAATTTGAAGGAGCGACTCAGGAAAAACAAAAAGATGGACAAATAATTGAGGAAATTAAAGATTGAGATATTTTTAAATTAAGTCAAAAATATGCTGGTCAAGATAGATATTCAGTAACTACAAATTTATGGTTAAGTTGAAAAAAAATAAATATTGATGCAGTGAATGCTAATTTAAGTATGGTTAAAAGGATTGAAAATACTATTACAATGTTATCTGGATATATTAAATCTAATTTTTCTATTAATAAAGGAGACAATGATGACTATAAAATATTGTTACCATTCTATTTTGAACAACAAAACAAAATTGATAATCCAATTGGTCATGTAAAATATGAAGATATAAAAGTAAAATTAAAATCTAATTATTTTGAATTTGGTGAAGATAATATTAAAATCAAAGATAATTGCATTTCAAGAAATTTAGTTCATAAGCTTGAATATAATCATTATGCTTTTCCTGAAATGACTAATATGATTGAAACAGCAAGTATACCTTCAAGTATGCCTCTGGATCAACAATCAGCAAATGGTGAATATTCAAAGTATCAAGTAAAATGTTTTTCAAATCAATTAGTAGATATTGAAAAATTAAAAAATCATTACGGTAATGGAAATATAAATTTTAATCCTCTATTTAGTAATAAAATAGTAAATAATGGAGAGTTTGAGTTTGATGCACCAATTACAATTGAAGAAATAAAGTTATCTTCATTTTATGGATACGGATTGTGAAGAATAAATTTAATTGATGAAAATAATAATAGATATAAATTAGATTTAAAGTTATTTGAAAAAAATGACTCAACTATTTCATTTATAAATTTGATATTATAAATTTGTAAATGAAAGGATGAGTCAATATGAAAAGGTTTATAAATATGATGACTGCTTTTACTGTTACAGTTACTACAGTTTCAACTGCAACAATGGTAGTTTCATGTAAAGGAGATTATATGGTTAAGTTATATAAACTGTTTCCTGGAAATAATAATAGTTGAGTTCCTTCTAGTCATGATAATTTTTTGATCATTGAAGTTGATAAACGTGATATAAAGAAATATACATTGCATGGTTCTGAAACAGCAACCCCTTATGTTACAAGGATTACCTTTTATATGAAGGATGGAACTATTAACAATACTAATAATAAATGATGGTCAGGTCCTAAATCAGAATATGAAAAATACTTTATTAAAGAATTAAGGTTTGGTCCTGATGTAGAACAAGAATAGGAATAACTAATCTTTTTTATCTAGTAACAATCTTAATATATAGGAATTTTCGATATTTTCTTGTACTTTAAACAATGATTTAACAATTTGATATTATAAATTTGTAAATGAAAGGATGAGTCAATATGAAAAGGTTTATAAATATGATGACTGCTTTTACTGTTACAGTTACTACAGTTTCAACTGCAACAATGGTAGTTTCATGTAAAGGAGATTATATGGTAACACTACATTTTTTGACGCCTTCTGGACCTAACAATTCATGAATTCCAGCTGAAGGAGATAAAAGTATTATTATTGAAATTGATAAACGTGATATTAAAAAATATACATTATGAGGAGATAATGCATATCCAGATTTAACAGAAATTGATTTTTATATGAAAGATGGAACAGTTAATAGCACTTCCAAACGTAATTGGTCAGGTCCTAAATCGGAATATGAAAAATATTTTACTAAAGAATTAGGATTTGGTCCAGATATTGAACAAGAATAGCAAATGCTATTCTTTTTTGTCCAGTAACAATCAAATATATAGGAAGTTTCAATATTTTCTTGTATTATAAACAATGATTTAACAATTTGATATTATAAATTTATAAACGAAAGGATATGCCAATATGAAAAGATTTTTAAATATGATGACTGCATTTACTGTTACAGTTACTACAGTTTCAACCGTAACAATGGTAGTTTCATGTAAAGGAGATTATATGGTTAAGTTATACATGTTACATCAAGCAGGCCCTGGTGGATCTTGAATTCCATCAGGAGATGAAGGTGGTCCATTAATAATCGAAGTTGATAAACGTGATATTAAGAAATATACATTGGAAGAAGGAATTTATGAAAATACAAGAATTGCATTTTATATGAAAGATGGAAGTATTAATAACACCAATGATAAGTGATGATCAGGTCCAGCAATACAATATGAATATTATTTTACTAAAGAATTAGGATTTGGTCCAGATGTTGAACAAGAATAGCGATAGCTATTCTTTTTATTTATAATTTTAACTTTATTTTTTAATGTGAATTACAATAAAGTTGAGCATATATTTTAATAATTAATAGTTGTATTTTAATCATTCTTTATTAAGACATTTAAATTTAAGGAGTGAAAAAATGACTAATTTTAAACTATGAACTATAACAAGTTTTGAAGAATATGTTAATGAATGACCATCATTGGCAAATGAATTTAATAATTTAACAACTTATCAA
This sequence comes from Spiroplasma culicicola AES-1, assembly GCF_000565175.1. Taxonomy (NCBI): domain Bacteria; kingdom Bacillati; phylum Mycoplasmatota; class Mollicutes; order Entomoplasmatales; family Spiroplasmataceae; genus Spiroplasma; species Spiroplasma culicicola. Next base: position 160,039 of record NZ_CP006681.1, read on the forward strand.
CAAAAATTGGGATATACATCTCCAGAAGATTTTTTCATTAAAAATGCTTTTGCAGCCCAAGAATTGGCAAATCAAAGAGTTGGCAATATTTTGGAAAGAATATTTTCAACATCAGATTTGCATGCTAATGTTCAAGAACAATTAAAAAAATTTACATATAAAGCAATTGATCATTTAAGAATGAATGATTGTGTAATTTATCAAAATACAAAAACAATTCAAACAAATTATAATAATGGTAGAAGCGATAGTATTGAAAATGATTTAAATGTATCTTTAGAAAAAATAATTGGTGATAGTGCATGAAGAAGTTGAATTGGTGCTAACATTGAATCATTATATTTAAGATATTTAAAAGAAAATGATTTACCATATCTTTTAGATCCAGAACAATTTTATAATAAAAAACAAATTGATGATTTTTTTGAAACTATTGATTGAAAAATTTATGAAGAGCATACTTATACAACTGTTCACATTAGAGATTTGCAAAAACAAATTAATAGAAAACAAGAAGTGACAGATCAAATATTATTACAACAAAAAACAGATGATGAGGGAAACCCAATTGATGAAATTGAAGAAGTGGGATATTTTGATGAGATTTTATTTCAATCTTTTAGACCAGACTCAACAATCATTGATACAGATAGAGGCAGAAAACGAGCAGTTATAAATTTAAATGATACTATTGGAGAATTAATAAATGCTAGTGTTTATCAAAGTTCAAGCGAATCAGATCAAAAAAATGCAATTGGAAGAATATGAGCATGAGGGATTGAAAATACTTTAAAATTAGCAAATAAAAAGTATGATGAAGATATAAAAGAACTAAAAAAGAGAATAAAAGAAATTGATGATAATAAATGAATTATTGGTGAAAGAAAATGGGTTAAAATTGGAACTCCTTTATTATCTGGATGAAAAAAAGTAGAATTACCTAGTGGATTTACACTTGTATCAGGTATAAGTGAAGGTCTTACTACTGGTGAAAATAAGGAACATTCCCACTCTGGTGAAGCGCTTCTTTCTAATAAAGCTTCAGGTGGTCAGGGAGGAGTACCTTGATCATCAAGCTTTCCAAGTTCTTTAAATATTTATGGGGCTTTTTTAGGAGTTCCAAAATTAGCTTTAGATATTAAAACTGAGGGTGGTAAAAATAACTTATCTGCAGGAATGTTCTCTGATTTGTGAGAGTACATTGGTAGTAAAGAATAAATAAGATTGAATTAAAATTGTAGTGTAAAAATAAAAAAATTTATAAAAAAATCTTGCTTTTCTATTTAGTTATATGCTATTATGAATAAGTAGATTTTTCTATATGGCTTTTTAGCTCAGTTGGTAGAGCAACCGGCTGTTAACCGGTTGGTCGCAGGTTCGAGTCCTGCAAAAGCCGCCATTTTATATGGCCTGTTGGTGAAGCGGTGAACACACACGGTTTTCATCCGTGCATACACGGGTTCGATCCCCGTACAGGCTACCATATTTTATTTTTTTGTTGGAGTGCTAGCTCAGTTGGGAGAGCTCCTGCCTTACAAGCAGGCGGTCGGCGGTTCGAGCCCGTCGCACTCCACCATTTTTTTAACGCTGATGTGGCTCAATTGGCAGAGCAACTGACTTGTAATCAGTAGGTTGTAGGTTCAAGTCCTATCATCAGCACCAGAATTGAATTTGGCAACAATCTCTTTATTGGGATTGTTTTTTTATGTAATAATATAAATAGGGGATATAAAATATGAGAACTTCAAGTTATGCTTTAGCAATCACTGGTACGGTTTTTGGCTTAGTTATTCAAATTCTAAGTGCTTTTTTATATGTTCCTATTGCCAAAGAACTGGGTATTTATGATGAAAGAGGATTTGGGTTTGCTTTAACTTTATTCTATATTCTTTGTAATATTATTTGATTAATATTTTTTGCAGCTTTTTCATTAAATAAAAAGAAAATTTCAAAAAGATTTGTAGGAGGTATTATTGGGATTGCATACTCAATTCTAGTAATACTTGCATCATGAGTCTTTGTTACTTGAATCTTTTGAATTTTGAATTTCATTTGTGCAGTAATAATAATTGTTGCTTCAAGTTTCTTTATTAAAGATAATAGAGAAAATTTATAATACTTTAGTAAAAATGTGATATTATATTTTTGTCAAATTTTGTCTCGTTAGCTCAGTCGGTAGAGCAACTGGCTTTTAACCAGTGGGTCATAAGTTCGAGTCTTATACGGGACACCACGCATCCGGAATTGGCGGAATTGGCAGACGCACCAGACTTAGGATCTGGCGTAGTAATACGTGGGGGTTCAAGTCCCTTATTCCGGACCATTAATTAGAAAATAAAAATCCCAAATTTTTGGGATTTTTTTATTGTCTTTATTTTTGTTATATGATATATACTATATAATTAAAAGAGGTGATATATCATGAATCAAAAAGAAACAAAAAAGATTATGTTATTTTCAGATTTAGATGGAACAGCATTACAATCTGATCACACATTTAACCAGGTGACAATCGATATGGTAAAAGATGTTTATGATAAAGGACATTACTTTATACCAATTACGGCAAGAAGTACAAAAGATGCTATCTTTCAACAAGCTGTTAATTTAAATATTGATAAACACCAAGGAATTGCAATTGCCAACAATGGAACTCATATATATGATTTTAAAACACAAACATATATTAGAGAAGCCTATATTGACAATACAATGTTAGAAAATATTTTTAAAACCACTTATGGTAAAATTGGAAAGTACAAAGTTCACTACTTTTCAAATGACATTACTTATGTTTATGGTGATGGTGAAAACTCAAGATATTGAAGCGATATTATGAATATTGATTACAAAGTAATTTCTTCTTTTGAAGAAATAGAAACACCAGTTAATCATTTGACAATCATTTTAGCAGATAATGCAACAGATGAACAAAGAACTGAGTTTTTAGAAGAATTTGCTTTTGTAAAAACACAGTTAGATATTACACAATATACAAATCGTGTCTTTGAATTATGTACAAAAGGAATCAATAAAGGTGAAGCAGTTCAATACACTTTAAAACATCTTGGATTAGATGAATCAAATAGTGACGTTTATTGTTTCGGTGACAGTGTCAATGACATACCAATGTTTAAAATGACACAATACCCTGTTGCAATGAATAATGCAATGGAAGAATTAAAACAATTAGCAAAATTCCATACATCTTCAAATAATGAACATGGAGTTGCCAACTTTATTAATCAAAATATCTTAAGAGAGGAATAACATTATGGCAAAAATTTTAAATACAGTTGATGAATTCAACACACAAATTTCACAAGGAACAACTTTAGTAGACTTTTATGCTGACTGATGTGGTCCATGTAAAATGCTAGCACCAATTTTTGAACAAGTTTCAACAGAAAATACAAATACAGCATTTGTAAAAGTAAATACTGATGAATTAGGTGAAATTGCAAATAAATACGAAGTGAGATCAATCCCAACAATTATCAAATTTGAAAATGGGCAAGAAGTTGCAAGACACGTTGGAATGATGGGAAAAGATCAACTAGTTGATTTTTCAAAATAATTAAATGATTAAATTAATTGCATTAGACATTGATGGTACATTATTGGGAAGCCGTAAAAAGGTTACAAAACAAAATATTCAAGCAATTAAAGCAGCAAGAGAACAAGACATTAAAATCTGTATTGCAACAGGTAGAAGTGCTTCTCGAGTTGAGCCAATTGCTAGAGAAATTGGTATTATTGATAACAATGAATACATTATTTGCTTAAATGGTGGGGGAATTTATCAATACGATAAAGATAAAAAACTTCAAAAAATTAAAGAAACATTATTTTCTATTGATGATGTCAAATATATTTATGATAACGCTGTTGAAAATAAGATTAACTGTTTTTCATACAATGAAGATCCAAAATCAACATATGTTATTAAAAATAGAGGTGCTTTTATTTGATTTATGAAAAAAATATCAGGTAGAAAAGCATTTGTTTATGATAATCAAAAAACAGATCAAAAAGCGTACAAAGTTATTGCTTATGGTAAGAAAAAAAATATCTTAGCAGCAAAACCAAAATTTGCTGCTAAGAATTATGAAATGTTTTCTTGAAGTTATGTATCAAATAAAACAATGAATATTGAAATCAGTCCAGTTGGTGTTGATAAATTATATGCTTTACAAGAAGTTTCAAAAATTTATAATATCAAACAAGAAGAAGTAATGTACTTTGGTGATGGAGATAATGATAAAAGAGCAATTGAATGAGCAGGAGTTGGTGTTGCTATGAAAAATGCAGCAAGTCATATTAAAGAAGCTGCTTCTCATACGACAGGACATCATAAAAAATCTGGTGTTGCTCAAAAGATTAATGAAATTATTTTAAATAAGTAAAAGCAGTTCTTATTAGAGAACTGCTTTTTTATGTTTGAAAGGATTACTATGACTATTGTGCAATTACATTTGGTGATCAATTCAAACATAAATATTTATCCTTTTAAGAAATCTTAAAGCACACTGAAATATAACATTATTCGTGTGGCTTGTATGTACGTAGCTATTTTTAAAATCCTATATAATACAAATTTGATTTTTTAGCATTCGTTGTTATTCACAAAATAATTTTGTGAATTAAACATTGTGGGGTTAGGACATAAATCCTTTGTTTAAATTTTCAACGTGGACCACCCATTAAATAGTATTATTTGTATTCAAGACTGCAAATAATTATTTAAATCACTTACTTTGGGGAATAATTGATTAATATTTTTAACTATTGTTATATTAAAAATACTTTCTTTGAGATCAAACTTAGTCTTGACATGGGTTTGATAAAAGGCAAAAAGTTTTAAAAACGTATTTATTACCTTTCATTGCAATTATAAAACATTGAAGATAGTTGAAGGCAATAGTAAAATGCAAAAAATTTATTTTTTTATATTTTTGGAATGAAAAAATATTATTCATACTCTTTAAAAATAGATATAATAATAATTAGCAATAAATTATTTGGCAAGGAGGTAATAATTATATGGAATTAATCAATTTTATTAATATTTCACAATATCTCATTAGTGAATGATTAGACGTAATTATTACACGAACTGAATGATTTGAAAAGATACTTGAGACTGAGTGACTCTCCCTGAATGCGTAATAATTTTAGATTACGCGGCATATTTGAATATTTAATTTTTTAGAGGAGAAATACACTTATGAAAAATAATAAAAACATACTTGAGATTCGTAATTTAACAAAAACTTACGATGGTAAAGTTGTTTTAAAAGGTGTAAGTTTTAATGTTCATGAAGGTGAATTTATCACACTTCTTGGACCTTCTGGTTGTGGAAAAACCACAACATTAAATATTGTTGGTGGACGTGAAAAACAAGATATCGGAGATTTATTATTCGAAGGAAAAGATCTAACACCAATCCCAAGTAATAAACGTCAAATTAATACTATTTTCCAAAATTATGCACTATTTCCTCATTATGATGTTTATGATAACATTGCTTATGGATTAAGAATTAAAAAAATGAAAGAAGACTTAATTGAAAAAGAAGTAATGAGATACATTAAGAAGTTTTCACTTGAAGGGCATGAAACAAAAAGAGTTCATGAACTTAGTGGGGGTCAAAAACAACGTGTAGCAATTGCACGAGCACTTGTTTTAAAACCAAGAATACTTTTATTAGATGAACCAATGTCTGCATTAGACGTGCAATTGAGAAAAAGAATGCAAGATGAATTAAAAGATCTACAAGAAGAAATTGGTATTACATTTATTTTGGTAACTCACGATCAAGAAGAAGCTTTAACTTTAAGTGATCGTATTGTTGTTATGAATGAAGGATTAATCCAACAAATTGGAACTCCAGAAGAAATTTATAATGAACCTGAAAATAGATGAGTTGCTCAATTTATTGGAGTTTCAAACATCATTAATGATGGAGAAATGATTAAAGATTTACGCTTAAAATTTGATGGAAAAGAATTTGACTGTACAGATAAAGGATTTGGAGAAAACCAAACTAACATTGATATTGTTATTAGACCAGAAGATATTAAAATTGGTGAACCTGGAAAAGGATATTTTGATGGAATTGTTGAAAATATTATTTTCAAAGGAGTTCACTATGAAATCACAATTAAATGTGAAAATAGAACTTACATAGCTCATACAACTGAATTTCATGATTTTGACAAAAATGTTTCAATTAAATGAGCTGCAAATGATCTTCATGTAATGTGAAAGGAAATCGATGAATAATAATATTGAAAATAACGAAGTTGTTGAAATTAAAGATAACTTTGATATTGAAAATGAATTAGAAGCGATTGAAGACATTGAATCAATTGGAAGTGAAGAAGAGTTTGTATATAAAACAGCAAGTTTTAAAGAAAAAATTGGAAATTTTAAAATTGTCAAATCATTAAAAGGCAAAATTTGACCTGTTTTGTTACCATTTATGGTAACAATGGGTTTTTTAGTAATTCTTCCGTTAGTAGGAATTATTCTTTTTGCAATTATTAATCCAACAGGAAATAGTATTAAGTTTGAATTAAATCTAGAAAACTTTGTACGTTTCTTTACATCATCAAGCATTATGATAGTATTGGGATTATCACTATTATATGCAGTTATTGCAAGTATTATAGCTGTTACTATGGCATATCCAATTGCCTTAGTAATGTCTCAATTAAAAAGTAAATTAATGGCTAAAAATGTTTGAGTCTTATTAACTTTACCAATCTGAATAAGTATGATCTTAAAAATTTTAGGGTTAAGAAGCTTATTTGAATTATTAGGTGGCAGTGCATTGGGAACACCATTTGCAGTAATCGTGGGAATGGTTTACATGTTTTTACCATTTGCAATTTCACCAATTTATAATGCTTTAGATAATCAAGATCCTTCATATTATCAAGCTGCTTTAGATTTAAAAGCAAGTAAATCAAAAGCATTTTGACATATTACATTTAGACAGTCATTACCAGGAGTATTTGCTGGATTTACACTTGTTTTAGTACAAGCGGCAACTTCTTTATTGATTGTAAGATATATGGGAGATGGAAAAATTAACTTGATTACAACCATTATTGAAAATTACTTTTTCAAAGGAACAGACTTTGGTTTTGGAGCAACAGTTGCTGTTGTTTTAGCATTGTTATTATTCTTAATTATGGGAATTACAAAACTATTGTCAAATAAATTCGAAGTAAGGGGGTCAAGAAAATGAAAAAATTCTTCAAATCCAGCTATTTCGTAATTATCATGCTCTTTATTTATGTGCCCATTGCTGTTATGATTTTCTTTTCATTTAACAAGGGTTCAAATTTAAGCGAATGACAAGGATTTAGTTTAAAATGATATGAATATTTTTTAGGTTATTCACCATTTATTAAATCAATTATTGTATCTCTATTTGTTGCTATGGTTTCAACTATAATTTCTCTTGTAATTGGAGTAATGGCAGTTGTGGGATTGGCAAAATGCAAAAAAAGAGTAGCCAATAATTGAGTTAGAGTAGCCAATATTCCATTGGTAAATGCTGATGTGATTACAGCTGTAGGATTAATGTTATTATTTATTTTCTCAGGAATGAGATTTGGAATTGTTTCATTAATTGCAGCTCACGTTTCATTTAACGTGCCATATGTAATTGTGACAGTTCTACCATTTATGATGAGAATTGATAAAAACTTATTAGAAGCATCAAATGATTTAGGATCAACACCAACAAAAACTTTCTTTAAAGTTATTTTACCAATTTTGACTCCTTGTATTATTACAGCTGCTGCAATTTGTTTTGCAATGAGTTTTGATGATTTTATTATTTCTTATTTTACTGGTGGAGATCAAACTAACGTTTCAACTTTTATTTATACTGCAAAAAGAATGCAACCTTACATTAATGCATTTGGAACATTATTAGTAGCAGTTATTGTGTTTGTTATTTTAGTTTGAAATATAGCTCAAATTACAATTCAAAGAGTTGCTTTAAATAAAGAATTAATTAAAAAAGGTGATTACAAAATCAAACAAAGAAATGCATTACAAAATCGTATTGATTATTTACAATCATGTATTGATAATGAAGTCAAGATTAGAAAAAGTCGCAATCTTTTAAAATGGTTTAAATATTGGAGTTTACAACTTCAAATTAAACGCTTAAATAATAAGAACAATAATGCAAAAATTTCAAAATTAGAATGAAAAAAAGCATTACTAACTGATGAAATTAAAGCAGAAAAAAGAGTGTCAACAATTCATGTTAAATTAGTTGAAAAAAGAACACAAATTGAACAAAAAATAGCAAAAACAACAAATGATAAAAAAATTAAGAAATTAAATATTGTTATTTCTAAACTAGATAAAAAAATTGATAAATATCAATCAGAATTAGATTGAATGGCACAAAGAGATGAAATTGCCAAAGATAGAGCACAAGATGTTCAAGCTCAAATTGATGAATTAAGAATTCAATTTGAAGCACTTGACAAAAGTGATATTAAAAACAAAACTTGATATACTAAAAAAATTGCAAAATTAATCATTAAACGTGATGGATTTATCGAAGGTAAAAATAATTTAAAGTTAAGATTAACAATTGAAAAATTAGCAGAAATTAAAGCAAAAAATGAACGAATTGCTAATGAAAAATATTTACAATTAAAAGAACAAGAAGTTAAAGTTATGAAAAAAGTGTCAATTGTTGAAGCAGTTGATAAAAAAATAACTATTTTAGGACTAAATAAAGATCAAAATTTAAACTTTGATCAAGAATTAAGCATTTTAACAGAACAAAAACAAGAAAATTTAATAGCTGTTAAAACTAAATTACTAGCAACAATTGAAGCTAAAAAAGCAAAATTAGATGAAATCTTTGGCGATATTAAAAGAAAACAAGCTAAATATTTTCCTGATGTATTAGCAGAAGATTATGTTCCTTCAAGAAATAGATGATTAAAAAGAAACTGAAAACAAGTTTCTATGGGAACACTTTTATTAGCATCTTTCTCATTAATTACTACAGCCTATGTATTAAATAATATTTATGATTTAGTAATTGGAAATTGAGGAAGTTACATTAATCCAGATGTATTAAGTGGATTTGAAAAAGAATATGGTGTTAAAATTAACTACCAGCAATATGATTCAAATGAAAGTTTATATAATAAAAACTATACATTTAATTATGACATAATGGTGCCAAGTGAATATATGGTTCAAAAAATGGCAGAAGAAAACTTATTACAAGAAATTATGTGAGAATGTGTAACTTCAATTGAATTGAATTCAGAAGATACTTCAAGAGAAGATAAAACTTGTAGTCTAGATTTAGGACAAGAACAAAACGATGAAGTAAAGAATGATGAATCAGAAGATGTTCCTACAAATAAAATGAATGAATCTCTTCAAAAATCAATGGAAGGAATTGAAATTAAAACTGGTTCAGATATTAAAAATGCATTAGATTACTCAATTCCTTATTTTTGAGGAGATGTAAGAATTGTATTTAATGTGGCAACTGGAAATAAAGAAATGCTTCAATGATTAAAAGATGAAGAAATTCTTGAACAAGATGGAAATACAAATGATGGTAGTGAAGCTTGAGGATATACTGTCAATGAAGAAAAACTTTCATGAGATATTTTATGACAAGCTTCACAAAGAGGATATAATTTAGCATTAAATGAAGATCCAAAAAATGTTTTTATGTACGCTTTTGAAAAATTATATGGAACAGTTCAACCAGAAAATACTGCTCAAATTACTGAAGCTGCTAAAGAAATTAAAACTCTTTTAAGTCCTAAAAATGTAGGAATCTATGGAGATCAATTAATTGATAAAGTTGCAACTGGAAATTATGATATTGCTGTTATGTATAACGGAGATGCAATTTGAGCATTATCAGAAGAATATACACCAGAAGATGAAGAAGACGAAGAATTAATAAGAGCAAAAAGAAATGAATGAACTTTAAATGGTGTAATTGGTGTACCAGGAAAAGAACTTGAAAATTCTTCGAATAAGACAGAATCTACAAATATTTGAAGTGATAATCTTGTTATTAATAAAACTAATCGTAATTTAAAATTAACTTATCAATTTATTAACTATATTTATACACATGATAATCAGATTCTTCAAGTTGATGAAACTGGAATGTCTTCAAGTAGAGACAGTGTAATTAATGAAATTTTAGATTCAATTGATACTGAAGAACCATATTTTGGGTCAAATTTAATAACTAGTTGATATAAACCAACAGAAAATGGTCAGTCATTTGAATTTAATGAAGCTTTAGACAACTATCTAGTTGATGAATTTAACAAAATTATTTCTACAAAAAATTAATTTAAAAAATGGTTTAACCCATTTTTTAAATTAGTAATTAAGTTATTTTTAAGCAACAATATTACAAAATTTGATATAATCAATTTTGTAATGGTACCATAGCCAAGAGGCTAAGGCATGGGACTGCAACTCCCTGATCGTCGGTTCGACTCCGACTGGTACCTCCATAAAGAAACAAAAAACCTTTTTAAAGGTTTTTTTATTTTTTGATAGAATTAGATTATGGATAAAATGGAGGATGAAAAAATGGTATGTAGTACATGTGGTGCACCAGCTACTTGTTCAGTTACAACTGGACAGAATAGACAAAAGTTTATTGGTTTTAACAACTCAGTTAAAGTTGACAATTTAACAAGATTCTTTTGTAATGAACACGTTGGTGAAAATTTAACAAAAAGATCTAATGTTAGATAATAAGTGGGGAATTTATTTATATGGAAAAAGAATTTAGATCATTTGAAGAAATAAATGGTTCAAATGTAAATGAAAAAAGAGAAAATGAGATTGTAAAAAAATATAAAGGACTTTTAATTGCAAATTTAGTATTAAACTTTGTTCCAATTTTATTGTTTATTATACTTGGAATTTTAATACCCTATATTGCACTATATTTAGTGCCAATGTTAGTTATAATTGTGCCAATTATTATTATTTCTGGTTTACTTATAAAAGATCCAAAGAATAAAAATTTGGTTATTGCATTATACTTTTTATTAACTTTTTACAATTGAATTTCACTTATTTTAATTACCATTTATGGTTATAAATTAGATTTTTAGAGCTATGAATTAAGACAAACAATTATAAGTATTGTTTGTTTTTATTTTCAAATTAAACAATAAATAAAGCCTTTTAATTGTGTATATTTTTTAAAAATTAATTGAAAAATATACACAATCGTATTTAATTTGTTATAATAAATATTGTTGAATTTTAGATAATTCAGCACAAAATGAAAATTTGTATTATAATATTTTTGGTTGTTTTTATTACACATTATGCGCCCTTAGATCAATTGGATAGATCGTTTGACTACGGATCAAAAGGTTAGGGGTTCGAGTCCCTTAGGGCGTGCCATTATTAGAAACAATCAATGAATATTATTAAGCAATGATATTCATTAGAATCCGGGAAGTGGCTCAGCTTGGTAGAGCATTCGGTTTGGGACCGAAGGGTCGCAGGTTCGAATCCTGTCTTCCCGACCATTTAATTTAATATTATTTTTTATATATGGGCCCGTAGCTCAGCTGGGAGAGCACCTGCCTTGCACGCAGGGGGTCGACGGTTCGATCCCGTTCGGGTCCACCATATATATGGCGGGGTAGCTCAGTTGGTTAGAGCGCTCGGCTCATACCCGGGAGGTCAAGAGTTCAAGTCTCTTCCCCGCTACCATATATTTATATTTTATGGACCTTTAGCTCAGTTGGTTAGAGCATCCGGCTCATAACCGGATGGTCATTGGTTCGAGTCCAATAAGGTCCACCATAATTTGACTCCAAAAATGAATGCGCGAATTATGAGGGACATAATTTCAAAATTGAATTACGGAAGATTACCCAAGTCTGGCTGAAGGGGTCGGTCTTGAAAACCGAGAGTCGGGGAAACCCGAGCGGGGGTTCGAATCCCTCATCTTCCGCCATTTATATCGCGGGGTGGAGCAGTTGGTAGCTCGTCGGGCTCATAACCCGAAGGTCGTAGGTTCAAGTCCTGCCCCCGCAACCATTTTGGCCCCATAGCGAAGTTGGTTATCGCGCCTCCCTGTCACGGAGGAGACCACGGGTTCGAGTCCCGTTGGGGTCGCCATTATTATTGGTTTTGTAGCTCAGTTGGTAGAGCAGTTGACTGAAGCTCAACGTGTCGGCGGTTCAATTCCGTCCAAAACCACCATCCAAAGAAACTGTTAAATCTCTTTTATAAGAGATTTTTTTATTTTATAAAATGATTTTTATAGGGGTTGTATAAAATTTTAAATTCTATACAATTGAAATTAAAGAAAGTGAGATGTAAAAATGCTTAGAAAAATCAATAGTAAGTTAATTCTAAAAACTGCGTTTATTATTGCCTTGATAATGCATTTTTCATATTCACTAATTCAATCAACAGGAATTGTAGATACACATGAATCATTTTTAATTTTTGATAGATCAAGAGTTACTATGAATATTATTTTTGCTTTTGCATTATTAATTGCTATTATTACTGAATTTTCAAAATTCTTAAATATTGTTGAAAAAAATTCAATACATAAAGATTCATTAAAATGAATTATTCAAAGAGATAATTTAGTTTTATTTGCTAAATTAACTTTAATGACTGTGCCATTTGTAATAGCACAATTACTACGTTTCTTTTTAAAACATAGTTTAGATACAACTTCAGCATTTGATATTTTTGTTTTAACATGGGCATCATTTGCATTAGCATTGGCTATAATATCAATTTTAATGTATGCTGTTTATAAATTTATTTTTTCAAAATCATGAATTCAAACTCAAGATAAAGAAGTTGATTACTTAATTTGATCACTATATTTTGATGTAATGTTTTTAGATATTGAAAACTTTGATATAAATAATCAAGTAATTAAATTCGAAAATGAAATCGAACATTTTTTAGTGACAACAAATATTGAAAATGCAATCCAAACACAAATTATTTTTTCAGACATTTTAACTGATCAAAAAAAGGCGACAACTCCACCGCTTGTTTAATTTATTAAAATAAAATACTTTTAAATAACAAATAATTACCTAACAATAAAAAAATAATATAAAAATTAAAATAATGTTTTTGTAATAAACATTTATAGATAACAATTATTTTTATAATTATTTTTTTCTATACAAAAATTAAATTTAATAAATTAAACAGGAGAAAAAAACATGAAAAAATTAATAACACTATTGGGAGCTCTAGCAGTTACTGCTAGTGCTTCATCAACTGTAATTGCTTGTGGAAACCCAGGTGATACAGGAGGTAACGGAGGAGGAAATGAAAATCTTCCTGATAAAAAATTTGAATTAGAAAAAACAAGTATTGATATTGATACAGTTAATCCAGGATACATTAATATTACAAATTATGATGTATTAAATTCAAATTCAATGCCTTCGGAATTTGAAATCAGTGATCCTGAAGCACTTCAAGTTACTGTTTCATCAATTGATAAAGCATTAATAATTGCTCCATTAACAAATGAAACAATTAATGGTATTAAAGTTACTGTAAAATCTAAAATACATTCAGTTACACTTACAGTAAATGTAAAAAAAGCAGATAAGCAAGATCAAATGAAATTATCTGAAAAAGAAATAATAATGAATACTTCAAAAGAAGCAAGAATTAAAATTACCAATTTTGATTATTTAGTGCCAGAAGCAAAACCAAATAATGAATTTGAATTTAGTGAGTCTAATTACGCAACAGCAGAATATGATGATTCAAACCATGATATTGTAATTAAATCATTATCTAAGGAGATTAGTGATTTAAAACTTACAATTAAAACTAACAATAAAAAAGATGTAACAATCTCAATTAATATCAAAGCTGAGGTAATAGATTTATCTCAAGGAGAATATATTAAAAACATTATTGCTGGAAATATGGATGAATATGGAAATATCGATTCATCAATAGCTGTTGGTGATAAAGGATTTCAAATTACAGAAAAATCAGTTTTAACAAGCTTTAATGTTATGAATGGTGTCAATATTTCTGCAGATGATGTTGTTATTGAATCTGAAGAAGGAAGTGGAGATAATGGAATTGGTGCAACTTATTATATTTCAAGTAATGGTAATTCAGAGAATATTATTGGTGAAATAGAATTAACTTTAAACCAAGGAATTGATCCAAATGAATACTTTAGAAATAAGAATCTAGGAGAAATAAGATTATTTGAAGGTGCATTTAATAAATTAAATGAAGTTTTAAATTCAAAAGATGTAATAAGTTTAGGAGCAATGGTTTTTGAAGTTGTTGGAGATAGAAATAAACAATTAGAATATGTTAAAGCAAATTTTGTTAAAAATATGGGTGCAGCTGGACAAGCAATTATGAAAAATGCAGTTACAACTGCAACAACATTCCAAATTACAAATATGCCAGATTTAGGTGGAATTTTTGTAAAAGATCAAAATATAGAGTTCACATTTAAATTTGTAAAAGAAGATAGAATCACCTTTTATGAAGGATTACCAGAAAATAAAATGATAAATATTGAACCTGGTTCAAGTTATGAGACAGATAGAACTCCAGAGGGTCAAATTGCTTTAAAAACATATGTATATAATAGTTTAAATTCTAATTTCAAAGAAAAAATTACTTTAGATCATTTCTTAAGATTTAGTAAGGTTTTGTATGATCAACAATGAGTAAAATCAATAGATTGATTGGGATTTCCAACTTTCTATGAAGGAACATATACTAAAATAGATATTTTACCTGGTTCACCATTACTTTATGGTCATGATGGAGCAGCATATATTGGATATATCAATAATCCTGGAGGTCTTGCAGGAGCTTCTGGTGGAGGAAATCTAGAGAAATATGAAGAATCAGGTTCTTTAGATATAAAATATACAGCAGGAATGGGAGCATTTACAACAACAGGTTCAATGTCTGGTAATTTTTACCAAGGACATCCTGTAATAAATGTTTATGATTATGAAACTTCAGTAGGAACAATTAATCCAATTGATGATATTGAAATGTATGTTGGAGATTCTAAAACAATAGATATTTCAGGAACAAACTTAGAGTATAAAGATATTGAAGTTATTTCAAATACTAATTTTGTAACAGCTCAAATTGAAGACAAAAAATTAAAACTTACTTCTAATGAAGTGGGAAATGGTAATGTAACGCTAGCTGTAAAAGATAAAAGTAATAATAAAATAGATTTAAAAATAAACGTAATAGCAAAACCAATAATAAATACAGAATTAAATAATTTTACATTGACCAAAACAGAAGCAACAAAAACAATTTCATTCGAAATTGAGAATTTAAGAGATAGTGATAAAATAACTGTTGAATCTTCTAATACAAAAAGTAGTACAGTTAGTGAAATAACAAAAAATGATATTATGCAATATCAATTTGATGTAGTTTATGTCAATGCACCATTTTTAAATTCTAACTCAACTATTTCAATTAAAGTCAATGGAACAGAAATAAAATCATTTGTAGTAACAAGTTCAAATAAATAAAATAAATGAATAATCAAAAGCCTTTTTTCAAAAATTCTTTTAAGAATTTAATTAAAAACAAAATTCAGTTAATTACAATCATTATTTTGGTTTTTTTAACGTCTTTTGTTTTTACTCTTTCGTACTCTTCAATGAGTCGAATTGAAAATTCTTATAATGACTTTATTTCAGAACAATATAGTAACCAACATGACTTTGTAATTGATCTATCAAATACTTCATATAAAAACAATTATAATGAAGATAAATTTAAAACAATAACAGATGTTGATGTAAGAGATAACTTAGTGATGAGTTATCTTCAAGATAAATTAAAAGATAGCGAATATGAATTTAATATTGATAGAGTTGAGTCAAGATTATCAACTTTATCAAGTGAAAAAACATTAAAAGTTTTTGCATTGAACCCTGATCAAAAAGTTGATAAATTTGCTGTGAGTAAGGGAATGCAAATTGATTTGTGAAAGAAATATACACAAGCTACAAATAACTACACAGTTAGATGAGCCTATGTAAATGAACAGTTTGCTAAACAAAACAATATTCAAATTAATGATATTATTAGAATTCAAGATGATGAATATGGTTCAACTGTTTTAGTAAAAGATAGTGAAAAAAAATCAGTTGATATGTCAATTTATGATGGAATTGATATCAACTTATGAATAGATAGAACAGAATATAGTAATCAAAATTGATTTCAAGTTGTTGGTTATGGTTCAACTGCAGATTTTTCAACTCCAATTGTGGATGCAACAAAACCTTTACCAGATACTAAAAATGAAGGTTTAGTTTATGTAAATCCAATTTCATTTGGTTTACAAAATGTGTATTATAATTCTATTTATCCAGATAATGAATTTGACTTTAACAATACTGATTCAAGAAGAATTTGATATACAGATAGTGAATTAAAAACTAATGAAGTTTTAAAAGTCACTTCTGCCTCTGATAAAGAAATTAACTTTGTTGGAAAATTTATAAATAATACTAATATTAATGAAAAAATTGAAGTTTTAAATAAATATTTAACTAGTTTAGATAATCAAGGACACGGTATAAATTTATATACTAGTTACGAAAATAAAGTAAATAAAAATTTACCAATTGTAACTGGCCTTGGAGATAGTAACTATAATTATGCAAATAGAACAACAATGCTTCATTTAACAATTGTAATGTACAAAACATTTAGTTTTGCTGTAATGGGAGTTACTTTATCAATTGCAATTGTAATGTTGATTACAATGTTGAATAACCAAATTAAAAAAACTTTTGGACAATCAGGAGTATTAATGTCTCTTGGTTATAAAAAATCTTCATTAATTTGGTCAAATAGTTTATATCCATTATTCATATCAGTTACTGGAGGACTAATTGGATACATTGTTGGAATGTCTAGTCAAGATTTAATAATTAATATTTTTAACAATTACTTTGCAATTAATATGCAACCATTTAGTCTTTCGTGACAATCACTTTTAGTGACACTGTTGGGAATATTTACTCTTTTAGAAACGATTACATTAATTACATATTTTTACACATTTTCAAAATTTACACCTTTAGAAATGATAAATTTTGAAAGTAGAAGTGCAACAAATAAATTTAAATTAGGACTAAAAAAAATCTTAACTACAAGAAAAAAATTTGATTCAAGATTTAAGGGTGCAATTTTATCAAACTCAATTGCTAAATTAATGGCTGTATTTTCAGTTATGTTTGTCTCTTCTACATTAATTTCAATTGGAACAATCATGCCCCAAGTTTTAAGTGATAATAAAGTTAAAACTTATGAACAAAATAGTTTTGATAATATTATTGAATATCAATCACCAATATATAATAGTCCAACTAGTTTTTATAAAACTTATAATCCAAGTACTAGCTTGAAAGATTTTGATATTGATAATAGTGAAAACATTTTAGATATGTATATTCAAAACAATATCAATCAAAAAGTATATAATCCTTCAACTGATGTTGGAGCATTAAACGATATGACTTATAAAACAATTGATCTAGATTATTTAAAAAATCTTGATTTAACTATTGAATTACCAAGTGGTACTTCTTTAGAACAAAAAAATACTTTTTATAAAACAGTTATATTAAATTTATGAAGTGATTTAAAAAATTTCTCAATTGACAAATATTGAAATAAAGAAGATTTAAAAGAAATATTATTTAGTGATACTAAATCAAAAGAACACATTAATGATTTAGAAAAACTTAGACAATTTTATATTAAATATCGCTATACTTTAGGATTAGAAAAAGATCAACGAAGAGATGGTTATTTTACAAGAACTAAAACAAGTATTGTTCAAACTGAGGGCCCTGAAGAAGATGGAGGTCCATTAATATCAAATGAAGAATTTAAAGAAGGTACAGGTCTTAGACTAACAAAAGTAGATTTAAAAGAAGACGGTAGCATCTTAAATGATCAAACTTTTGATAGAAGTTTGTATGAATTTGTAAATACAGATGAATGAACAACAAGAAGACTTGATACTATAACACCAATTTATAATTGAATTATTGCTTTTTTCTATAACAATATTCAACAAGCTTTTTTACAAGGAATTTATAGTGAATTGCCTTCAATGATTAGAGATATTGTAAAAGAAGAATATGGAAAAGAAAATGGTAACTACAATATTACATTTGGAGTTGTTCCATATGATAATTCTCAAGAAGATATTGGTATTTATTTAAATGGATATGTAGGAAACGAAAGTATTAAAATTTATGGAATTAAAGAAGATAACAAAACTTTTAACTTATTTGATGAAAAACATCAGGTTTTAGAAGAAAAATTATTTAAGACAAAAAACTCAATTATTATTAATCAATCTTTTGCTAAAAGATTAAATTTAAAAGTTGGAGATAAGATTTCTATTAATCATATTATTGAGGCTTTAAATTATCAACAAGAAGAAGTTTCTTTAGATTCATGAGATACATCAAAAATTGATGCAACAAATACTCAGGGAAATACTAATTCATCAAATATTTATTCACACACAATGTTTGATTCAACACAAAGTGGATGAACAAATAGTTTAATTGGTGATCAAGATAGTGGTTTAGTTTATAAATCAAATGTTGATTTAACTTCAGAAAGTATGGTTGGTCCAACAAGTATGGTTGAAAATGTGGCTACTGGTAATGTTGCAATTGCAAATTACAGTTCATTATTTGAATACCAAGTTGTAGGAATAGCAGATCAATATGGAAATAATCAAGCATGAATTAATAATGATTTAGCAAAAACCATTTCAAAATATGAACAAACTGAAACAAAATTATTTGAAGTGTTTATGAAAGAATGATCAAATCCAGCCAATGCTGGTGAAAATGTGACAAAATTGAAACAATTTATTAATAGCGTTGATTCAAATAACGCATTTGAAGAATTCAAAAAGTTTACTCAAATCGAGGGCAATGAAATTTATTGAACTTTATTTGAAAATGAATATCCTTTATTTAACTATAAAACTTCTTTAGATAATTCACTAACAGATGTAACAAAGGGTTCTGCAACAACTCAAAGTTATGGTGATTATTCAATGTTTGGATTAAATGGAGGAAAAGCTGGAAATAATACATATACTGGAAACTCAGTCGCTTCAATTAGTAATTTAGTAAAAATTGATGAAGCTATTAAAGTAATGAATAGAATTAATGAAACAATTGATGCATTGATTTACTTTGTAATTGCTGTTGCCATTGTTTTAAGTATTATCATTATTTTATTAACAATTAATTTAGTAATATTTGAAAATTCAAAAATAATTGCAGTTATGAAAATTCTTGGTTACAAACCAAGCTACATTTCTAAACTATTTATTGGAATTTATGTTCCAGTTGCAATCTTTAGTTCATTTGTAGGATTTGGCTTCTCGTGATTAATTGTTTTATTAACAATAAAATCAATGACAGCAACAATTGTATTGCCTTTAATTTTCCAAGTTTGATATATTATCCCAGGAATATTGGGAACATGATTAATCTATGCAATTAGTACAGCAATTAGCTGAGGTTCATTAAAACGTGTAAGTATGTTGTTGGCTGTTCAAGGAGGATAGAAATATGAATAATTTAATGAAAAAATATTTAACAATATTTTCAACAATTGCTATAACATCTACAAGTGCATCAGCTGTTGTTTCTTGTACAAATAATGATACTGAAGATATTTATAGACCAGCTCCAATTATGCCAATTGCTAAAACTGGTTTTGAAAATGTTAATATTGAAGTCATTGATATGGAAAAAATAAATTATACTAATGAACTATTAACCGAGATTAATCAGCAATTAGAACTTGCAGGATATGATTTAAATAATATTGATTATCAAGTTTATAAAAATGAATCACAAATTAGTATTAAAGATGATTTATATAGAAATGGAAATTATCAATTTATAATTACTAATAAAAATAATGAAAATGATTCAATTACAGCAAGTATTTCAATTACAAATTCATTGCATTTAATGGATAATTTTAAAATTACTTCAATTGGTTCAATTTATGATCAACGTCCAAAATCTATTATGATGGCTTTAATGTTTTATAATTTAGATATGGTAAATGAATTGACAAATGTTGCTGTGCAATTGACAAATTCTTCAAATTATCAATATACAAACACAGGGGCCACATTATCAATAAATAATGAAGTACCAACAAGTAGGCCTACTCAATTTTATGGACAACTTGAATTAAAATACAATGTTGTTCCATTTGATAAGGACTCTGTTAATACTGAATGGCCTGTTACAATTGCTCAAATGGTTAAACTAGCTGTTAATAAAGATACTTTAGTAACAAATTTTGGAAGAGTTAATGGTAAAGACCCATATACTATTTTGATGTTATTTATTATGGAAAATTTAGCAAATCCTATGTATTGGGGATTATTCATTAATGATTTAGACTTAGATAATTTTACTGCTCAATTAATTGATGAACAAACTAGTACATATGAAATGAAATTTTATTCAAAATCTTATAATGATCAAGAATTACCTGAAAACCCAGATGATCAAAATGGAGAATATGATAAATTTGCTCATTATTTGAATGATGAACAAGGTATAATTTTAACATTTAGATATTTTGAATAAAGCGATTATCAAAGTGATGATTTTAATAAAAATATTAAAATTTCAAATATAATATTTTAGATAATAGTTATTAATTATTAACCTAATAATTCTTTAATATTTTGAAATATTTGCAAAAAAATCGTTGCAAAACAATATTTATTAGAATATAATAAATATTGTTTTCGGAGTATAGCTCAGTTGGTTAGAGCGCACCCCTGATAAGGGTGAGGTCGGTGGTTCAAGTCCACTTATTCCGACCATTAAAGAATTTACAGGCACTTTCATTTATGGAAGTGTCTTTTCTATATTTTAAGTAAAAAATGGAGGTGTAAACATGGATATAACAGAAAAATTTGTGGATCATGAATTTGATACTAATAATGTAACAAAAAATGGTAAAACTAAACGTCGTTTTTTTGCAACCGGACAATGATATAAAATTGCTTTAACATTGATTTTGTGATCTGTTTTACAAGAAATTGTTATGGCTTCAACAGATTTAATTGATAATATCTTTGTAAACTCTTTAAGAGATGTACATATTGGTGGTTATCAAGATTTTATAAATTACATTGATAATAGTGGTTGATCTAAAATTAGTAATGATTTACTTATTGAAATGGGATTGGCAAATTTCATTGGAGAAGGAATTTATTATTCTGCTGGACAAATAGCTGTTAATGGTGTTTCTGCAAGTAACCAATTATTTATCATAATGTTTGCAATGGTAACTGGTTTTTGTTATGGTGCTGGAATATTTGGGGCTCAATACTTTGGAGCAAATGAATTTCAAAAATTAAAACAAATAAATGCTTTAAAGATGTACTTAGTATTTGGAATTACTATGGTTTTTGCTTTATTTGCACTTCCTGGAATAACTCATCACTTAATTGGTTTTACGACACATCCCAACTATGATATGGTAGTTGATCCTTTAACAGAAACAACTGCTACAGATAAAGATAAAGTTTGAGAAATGTATAAATCAATTCAAAATGAAATGGCCAAATTAGCAACTCAAGAAGGAACAAATTATTATCGTATAGTTTCATTGAGTTATCCATTATTGACAATTAACCAAGTGGCTATTACAGCTTTAAGAGAAACAAGAAGACCATTTTACTCATTTTTTATGTCTGCAATTAGTTTAGTTGCTAATTTAACTTGTAATATCTTCTTAACTGCACCAACTTTCTTGGGTGATTTTCAAGGATTTGGAATTGAAGGAGCTGCTTTTGGGACAGTTGCTTCAAGAATTTTGCAGACTTTCTTTGTAATTGGTTTATTATCAATTAAAAGATTTGAATTTATTCCAAGTATTAGACACTTTAAAATTCAAAATGATATTTTAAGAAGATCACTTTCAAAAAGTTTACCAATTTTAATGAGTGAAACATTATTTGCCTTTGGAATGGTAATGCAAGTTAAATTAAGAGCACAATATTCAGTTGATTCTCTCTCTGCAAATGCAATGTATGAAACAATGCTAATGGCATTTTTCTCACCCATGTATCATGGACTTAATGCAGGAATTTCAACGTTAGTAGGAAATGAATTAGGGGCTGAAAAATTTGATCGAGCAAAATACAATGCTAAACATTTAATGAGATTAAGCTTTATAATTGGAATTGTATTTATGACAATTTTTTCTGGATTATCATTTGTTATTCCAAAATTAATTTTTCCACATACAACAGCTGAAGGATTACACATTGGAGAATGAATGATTTTCATGTATACAATGGTTTATCCAATTATTATGATTAATAACTGTGTTTATTCAATTTTAAGAGCTGGAGGTAATGTCTTTAGTGCATTTTCAATGGACTCTGGATATAACTGAGTTGTTCAAATTCCAATTTTAGCTTTATTAGTGTTGGCAAATTCTAATCAAGGTGGATTTATTAACATTAGTATTATTCATATCCATTTAATTTATTGTGCATTTGAAGTTTTAAAAATAATTCCTGCAATTATTTACTATAAACGTGAAAAATGAGTTACAAGTATAATTAGTGAAAAAATTGAGACTAAAAAAGTGAAACAAAAAAGAGAAAATACTTCAAAATAAAAGTATTTTCTCTTTTTTTCTAAACTTTTAAGTTGATTTAAGGTTATAATATGAAAGATTAAGAAAGAGGTGATAATCTATGAGTATTCCTTCCGTCATCGGTTGAAAATTAAATAAAGTTGAAATAATTAACGAGAGTGCCATGGTTATTGCCATTTCTATTTGTTAATTTAATCATGATCGCTCTCATAGAAGGAGAGACATGAAAAGAACTAAAACTAATTTTAAAGATAATAAATCAAATCAAATTAAAAATAATGTTTCACAGTTTTCTACTTATTCACAAAAAGATGTATTAAAGAAATTTAGTATTAACTCTTTTGGTTTAAATCAAAAACAAGTTGGTGAATTTAGAGAAAAATATGGATCAAATAAATTAAATGTTAAAAAATTTAATTTTCCTTTAGCATTTTTAAAATCATTTTTTAGTCCTTTCAATCTAATCTTAATAATTATTGATTCTTTTAGCTTTTATACTTACTTTAGTGCAGAAGACCAAACTGTTTTTGATTTGGTAGGAGCATTAATAGTTTTAACAATGATTCTTTTAAGTGGATTTATTACTTTTTTTCAAGAAATAAAATCACATATTGTAATTAAAAGAATGGCTTTTGATAATAAAAAAACTTGTAAAGTAATAAGAGATACAGAATTTTTAATCGATAATATTGATAATGCAAATTCTGTAAAACTTATTAAAATTGCACAAACACTTGATACAGAAGAAATTGTACCTGGAGATTTAATTTACTTATCAAATGGAGATTTAATTCCAGCAGATTTAAAAGTTCTGTGATCAAATAATTTATATGTAAATCAATCTGCTTTAACAGGAGAAGCTTTTCCTGTGCAAAAACAAGCAAATAATGGAAATAAAGAATATTTAGAATTTGAAAATATTTGTTACACTGGGACTAATGTCGTATCTGGTTCTGCTGTTGCTGTTGTTGTGGCAACTGCAAAACATACATACTTTTCAACAATTAATGATAAAGTTACAACAAAAAGACCAAAATCATCATTTGATCAAGGTATTAAAAAAATTACATTATTATTAATTTCATTTATGTTAGCAGTTACACCACTTGTATTTTTAGTATTTGGAATTCGCCCAGTGGGTGAAGATAAATGAGCAACAGCTGCAATGTTTTCAATTTCTATTGCAGTTGGTTTAACTCCAGAAATGTTGCCAATTATTGTGACAGCAAATTTATCAAGAGGTTATACAAAAATTAAGCAAAATGATGTTTTAATTAAAAACCTTGGTGCTGTGCAAAATATGGGAGCGATTGATATTTTATGTACTGACAAAACAGGAACAATCACAAGTGGAGAAATTAAACTTGATGATGTTTTTGATTTAACAAATTCTAAAAATCAATTTTTAAAAGAAATATTATATCTAAATAGTTATTTTCAAACTGGATTTACCAATCCAATTGATAATGCAGTTTTATTATCAAATAAAATTCAAAAGCCCCAAGTTGATACATATATTAAAGAATGAGAAGTTCCTTTTGATTTTAATCGCAAGATTTTATCTGTAATTTTGTCAAAAGCAGATCAAAAAGAGATTTTTACTAAGGGAGCAGTTGATGAAGTCTTAAATATATGTAATCGAGTTTATATTAATGGTGAAATTAAACCTTTAGATGAACAATTTATACAAAAAATAAAACTAAAAGCTGAAGAAATGAATAAAGATGGACATAGAGTAATTGCAATTGCGCACAATACTCTTGAAGATGAAGATATTGAAGAGGACTTAATTTTTTATGGGTTTGCAACATTCTTTGATGAACCCAAATCTACATCAAAACAAATTATAAAAACTCTATTAAATAGAGGTATTTCAACTAAAATTTTAACTGGAGATAGTGAAGTGATCACAAGAGCAATTTGTAAAAAAGTTGATTTTAAAATCACAAAACTATACACTGGAAAAGAAATAGAAGCAATGAATGAAACACAATTAACAAGAGCTGTTGAAAATGCAAATGTTTTTGTGAAGTTAAGTCCATTGCATAAATCTTTAATTATTAAAAAACTAAAAGAATTGGGTCATGTTGTTGGCTTTATGGGAGATGGAATTAATGATGCTCCTGTTCTAAGAGAATCAGATGTAGCAATCTCATTTAGTGATGCTTCAAACATTGCCCAAGATGCAGCAGATATTATTTTAATGAATGATTCATTAATGGTCTTAGAAACAGCAGTTCATGAAGGAAGAGTTAGTTTGGCCAATATCTTAAAATATATTAAAGTTACAATTGCATCTAACTTTGGTAACGTTTTAAGCGTATTAGTGGCATTATTTATTACTCTTGTAGAACCAATGCAACCAATTCATCTATTGTTACAAAATTTACTATATGATATTGTGATGTTTGCCTTTATCTTTGATAAAGTTGATGCTAAATTTACACAATCACCAAGACCTTTAAAAACAAAAAATATTATTTGGTTTACTATTATTAATGGACCTATAAGTTCTATTTTTGATATTGCAACCTTCTTAGTATTGTTATTTGCATTTAGAAGTCAAGTGGGTGTACCCCCAGGAATTACAGTTGATCCTGAATTAATTCCAGAACATGCCAAAGAAATGTTTAATGCTTCATGATTTGTTGTGGGATTAATGACTCAAACTGCTGTTATGCAAATGTATCGTACTGAAAAAATACCATTTATTCAGTCAAATGCTTCATGACAAGTAATTTGTTCAACAATTTTTGTTTGTGCAATGGCTATCGTTATTCCTTATTCACCAATTAATCATTATGTGGGTATGGAAACTCCACCATTAGCATTTTTACCAATTGCTTTAAGCTTTGTAATTGCATACATTGCTTTAGCACAACTTGTTAAAATGGGCTACATTCGCAGATTTAAAGAATGATTATAAAATTAATGGTTAAAATGATGATTAGTTTCACTAATCATCATTTTTTTATGTATAAAAAAATCGCATTTATTAATGCGATCAAAATATTAAAATTTACATTTATTTAATATTATCTTTTTGTTGAATAATTTTAGATTTCATTTTTTTAGCCAATAATTCTTCAACTCTAAGTTTTAATTTTTCAATTTCTTTACCATTTTCTTCAGAAATTTTTAATTGCTCATAACAAAGTTTTGCACAATTACTTGTAGATCGTGACATAATTCTCCTTTACTAATATTGTAAATTTTTGTAAGAAGTATTATTTTGATATAAGTTCAAAATTTATTTTACTTCTAAGGGCATTATAACAATTGAATGAAAAATATCTATTAATTATTCTCTAATTCTTTAATTTTTAATTTCAAAATATTAATTTCTTGAGTTTGAGCTTCATTAATTTGTATTTGTTTTGCATAATATTTTTCACATTTTCTGGTAAGTTTTGGTATAAATTTTTCCTTATTTATAATAATAAAATTATTATAAGCAGATACAAATTTATTAAATTCTTGAATCTCAGTTAGATTCATTTTCATTAATTGTTCACTTTTAATAAGTCATTTTTTATTTATTTCATCATAAACTACTTTAAACTTTTTCTCCATAAATTTTATAAATAATTGTGAATCATGATTAACATTATAATTTTCTTTAACTAATCATTCTAAAATATATTTATTTGCAATACTTTCAAAAGTTACAAAAATAATTTTACTTTCAAGAATTTCTAAGTGATTATTATTTTTAAACATTATTTCAACTCCTTTTTAGTTTAAAAAATAGAGATATTATTTATCTCTATTATCTTTATCGTCAAAAAAAATAGATTTTTGCCATTTTTTTAAATTTTTATATAATCCTAATCTTAATTGGTTTTTTGATTTTCAAATATTTAATGTAAAATTATCTAAGTATAAGAGGTGTAACAAAATGGAATTTTCACATAAAAAAATAGAAAAGAAATGACAAAAATTTTGAGAAGAAAATCATACTTTTAAAACAACAGACATTCATGATAAAAAAGCCTATATTTTAGATATGTTTCCTTATCCAAGTGGTGCTGGATTACATGTTGGCCATCCCAAAGGATATACTGCAACTGATGTTTTTGCAAGAATGAGAAGAATGCAACAATATGATGTCTTACACCCAATTGGTTGAGATGCTTTTGGGCTTCCTGCAGAACAATATGCTTTAAAAACAGGAAATGATCCAAGAGAATTTACTGCTAAAAATATTGTCACATTTAGAAATCAGTTAAAAACATTGGGATTTAGTTATGATTACAACAAGGAAGTTAATACAAGTGATCCAAATTACTACAAAATTACACAATGAATTTTTCAACAACTTTACAAAAAGGGATTGGCAGAAATAAGAGAAGCCAATGTTAATTGATGTGAAGGTTTAGGAACAGTACTTGCAAATGAAGAAGTAATTTCTGAAAATGGTAAAATGGTTTCTGAAGTTGGTGGTTTTGAAGTTATCAAAAAACCAATGAAACAATGAGTATTAAAAATTACTAAGTATGCTGATCGTTTACTTGAAGGATTAGAAACACTTGATTGACCTCATTCAGTGAAAGAATTACAAAAAAACTGAATTGGAAAATCAACAGGTCTAACAATTGATTTTAAAGTAGAAGATTCAAATGAAAATATTTCAGTTTTTACAACAAGAGCAGATACTATTTTTGGAGTATCTTATATTGTACTTGCACCTGAAAATGACTTAGTATTAAAAATTGCTAATAAAAATAATTTAGTTGAAGTGCAAAATTATGTTACACTTGCAAAAACTAAAACTGATGTTGAAAGACAAGATGATTCCAAAGAAAAAACGGGAGTCTTTACAGGAACTTATGCAATCAATCCATTTACAAATGAAAGTGTCCCAGTTTGAGTGGCAGATTATGTTTTAAATGATTATGCAACTGGAGCTGTAATGGCAGTACCAGCTCATGATGAAAGAGATTGAAAATTTGCAACTAAATATGATTTACCAATTAAATTTGTAATTGAAACGAAGGATGAATCAAAAGCATTTATTGGAGAAGGAAAACATATTAACTCTGATTTTTTAGATGGTTTAGATCGTATTGAAGCCTTAGAACTAATGACCAAAAAAGCTCAAGAAATGAATGTGGGACAAGTTAAAGTTAACTATAAATTAAGAGATTGATTATTTTCAAGACAAAGATTTTATGGTGAACCTTTCCCAGTATTATTTTTAGAAGATGGAGAAATTGCTTTAATTGATGAAAAGGATTTACCATTATTGCTTCCTCAAACAGATTATATTAAACCTTCAGGAACTGGAGAATCACCTCTAGCAAACTTAACAGATTGAGTAAATATTGAATATAATGGCCAAAAAGCAAAAAGAGAAACAAATACAATGCCTCAATGAGCTGGATCATGTTGATATTACTTGGCCTATATTTTAACAACTAGTCCAAATAATTTAATTGATATTAATTCTAAAGAAGCTATGCAATTATTTAAAAAATGATTGCCAGTTGATTTATATATTGGTGGTCAAGAACATGCGGTTTTACATTTAATGTATGCTAGATTTTGACATCAAGTGTTATTTGATTTAAATGTTGTGCCAACTGCAGAACCATTTCAAAAATTAATTAATCAAGGAATGATTTTGGCAGATAATGGTGAAAAAATGTCTAAATCAAAAGGTAATGTTATTAATCCTGATGAAATCATTGAATCACATGGAGCAGATACTTTAAGATTATATGAAGTATTTATGGGACCCCTTGAAGCATCATTACCTTGAAGTTACAAAGGATTGGATGGCGCACGAAAATGACTTGATCGTGTCTATCGTATGATTGAAAACATTGAATTAACTGAAAATAATAATAAAAATCTTGATTTTGTTTTCAATGATGTTGTTAAAAAAGTGACAAATATGATTGAAGATTGCAAATTTAATACAGCAGTTTCACAATTAATGGTATTTGTAAATGCAGTTTATAAAGAAGAGGGACCAATATATAGACCTTATATTGAAAATTTCTTAAAAATGCTTTCAGTTTATGCACCACATTTAGCAGAAGAATTATGAGAAAAAATTGGAAACCAAGCAAGTGTATGTCTTGAAGAGTGACCAAATTATGATGAAACAAAATTAGTTCTAGACACAGTAACAATTGCAGTCCAAATTAATGGTAAATTAAGAGCTACTTTTGAAGCAAGTAAAGGAATGTCTAAAGAAGAAATGCTTATAAAAGCAAAAGAAATTAGCAATGTTCAAGAATTTTTAGCAGGAAAAGAAATTATTAAGGAAATTGCAGTTCCAGATAAAATTGTTAACTTTGCAGTTAAATAGCACATAAGTGTTATTTTTTTTTATACACTTTAATTATGGGTAAATATATGAGTAATTATCCGGGTGTATTGTTTATAAAAACTTTAATTAAGAAAGGAAAAAAAGATGAAAAAATTATTAAGTTTATTAGGAGTTGTATTAATTTCAGCAACTGGTATTTCAAATATTGTAGGAAATGAGTAACTTAATATTAAAATCTAAATTAGTAAAAAAATCAAAAACTAATAATAGTTTGAATATTCAGACTAACAATTTAACTGAAAAAACTAGTCAAAAATTAAATAGTGAGAATTCAATGTTAATTAATGAAATATTAAATGAAAAATGAAGGAGATTTATCTCCACAAGAATCAAAGAAATACTCTGAAGTATTTTCTCTAGATATTTTAGAAAAATATAATAAAGTAAATTTTGATATTTTTAAGGATGCATATGCATCTTTAGAATTGAGCTATGATTATAAATTAAATGCAGATTCTAAAGAAACTTCAACAGATTCTGATAATGCAATTGGTAAAAACGTTGGTCTAACATTTAGTTTTAATACTATAGCAAGTCAATGAACTACAATAGCTGATATTGCAGAACTTAATACAAAACATATAACTAATTGAACTAAACTCGTTGTAAAATTAGAGGCCAAAAAAATTATGAAGCTAGAACAATAAGGTTTAGATTAACATTTAATGGAAATATAAATATCAAAAGATTTTTTGCATATCATTCATAATAAGGAGATATAAAAATGGTAAAAATTGAAAATTTATCAAAAAAATATGGAGTAGGTGCAGGTAATTTAAAAATAAATCTTTCAATTAAAGAGGGAGAAGTATATGGACTTGTTGGTCCAAATGGCGCTGGTAAAACTACTTTAATTAGACAAATAATGGGTTTTGTAAAACCTGATGAAGGAGCTATTACAATTAATGATTTAGTTCCTTGAACACAAAGGGATACTATTATGGCATTTACTGGATATGTTGCTGGCGAAATTGCACTGGCAGAACACATGAAGGGAATAACTTTTTTAAAACTTTGTGCAAGTCTAAAGGATAATGTTGATTGAGATTTTGTTGAACGCTTAATTATCTTTTTTGAACTTGAAGTTGATAAAAAAATTAAAAAAATGTCAAAAGGAATGAAGCAAAAGTTAGCAATTATTGCAGCAACAATGAATAAACCAAAATTTTTAGTACTCGATGAACCTACATCAGGTCTAGATCCAATCATGCAAGAAAAATTTAATTCTTTAATAGAAGAATTGTTAAAGAAAAATACAACAATTTTAATCTGTTCACATATTTTTTCTGAAATTGCACTTTTAGCAAATAGAGTTGGAATTATAAATCATGGAAAACTTATTGATGAATTTGATATGAAAGATAATGATTTAAATTATTTAAATGAAAGATTTAAAACTTTATTTAAAGAGGTGATTAAAATATAATGAAATACTTGTTTATTAAAAATACAATGGTAAAAAGCCAGATGCGTTCAAATCTTTGATTAATTGTATTTTTTGCTACTATATGGCTTATTTATACTTCTATTATTTTAATAGTACTTAATTCTGCAAACGGAGGAGAAAAAGTTGCTTTTCGAAATTATTGAATTGGGGAAGTAGCTAATTTAGGAGTTTATGATATTGATAGTGGTGGAATTGCTAATATACTTGGATATACAATAGTTGGAGCACCAACTATTGTATATGGCTCAATTGTATCTATTTTTTTTATTGCCAATGGAATTAACAAAGAAATAAAAACAGGGCAAATTTATGTATGAATGACAGCTCAAAGAACAAGAACAAATATTTTTTATTCAAAATTATTTTCAATATGGGCTTCAATAGTCATTATATTGCTTCCTTCAATTTTGGCAACTTTAATTTTTGGAGCAACAGCTAAAGATGCAAATAAATACTTTATATTATTAATAGTTGATTGCTTAGGAATTATTATTTTTACTTTTATGATGTCAACAGTATTTTCAATAATTGCGATTGCATTTATTAATGCAAATTATTGAGGTAATTTAATAAATTCTTTAATAATTTCTTATATGATAGTTACAGAAATAGTAGTAACAATTTTTCACAATGGTTTATTATCAGAAAATTGACAATGAGTTGAGTATATAACTATTCAATCTTTATTTGTAAAGTCCTTAATATTTAGTTCAGTTGAAATACCAAGTGACATATCGGATTGAGAGTTAGGAGTTTATGAATTTTATGGTAAATTCAATATTTTTGGACAATCTTGGGGGTGACAATATATATCTCCAATTGTAAATATTGGATTAATTTGTATTATAAGTTATGGAAATAATGAAATTTTCAAACAAAAAGATCTTCATATTTAAAATTTTTAATTAATAAAGAGCAACTTTAATAAAGTTGCTCTTTATTTTTCCAATTTTATGATAATAAAATAAAAATATTTTCCATTTATTGTATACAATATGTACATTATTGTATACAATAAAGTTGTTTCTTATAAAAGAAATGCTAGGAGAGAAAAGATGAAACTTGTTTTAACTGAGGATGAAATTAACAGGTTTGACCTTAGAAAGGCTAGGGGGCAAACTAAAGTTGATAAGACAAAAGAAAAACTGAGAAAATATGAAGAACGTCAAATGCTTTTATTAGAAAAGCAGATCGGTAAAGCTAAAATTTCTCATGAAAAATCAATGATTAAATTGAATGAAAAAAGAAGTCAACAAATCATTAAATTAAATAATAAAAATGCCAGTGAGCAAATGATTGCAGGTATTAATGCCTATTTTGATAATCGTATTAAGGATAAAGAAGAAGATTTTGATATTCTAAATCAAAACTTTTCATTAGCCAAAGAAGATTTGATTAATGGGGTTGCGGATACAAACTCAAATAATATTAGAATTTATGTTGAATCTGTTGAGACTAAAATTGAAAAAATTACATTTAAACGTAATTGGAAACAAATTAAAGCAGAATTGGAAGAATCAATTCAAGACAAAAAAATATTAAAAGAAGAAAAAAGAATTAGATTTGAACAATTAAGTCATGAAACTAAACTTTATACACCACTTAGTATTAAATGAAAAAATTACTGAGAAAGTGTTGGGGTAAAATGATCTTTATGAAAAATGAATACTAAATTATCTTTAATAAAATGTAAGAATTATTCATTTAAAGAATGAATTACTATTAAAATTTGAACAATTCCTATGTGAATGTACTTAACATTTGCAGGTATTCTAACTGCCTCTATTCTAACAGATACAGTAGAAGCAAATATGATTTATGGTCCTGCAATTTTGTTAATTATTGCAATTATATCAGGAGCCATATTTAGCAAAATTCCAATTTGAAAAAAATACTTTGGGGGAGCAGTTATGGGATCAATGTTTGTTGGTGCTTTTCTAGTATACTTTGGAGTATTTTATAAAGGAGATAATGGAGTATATGACTCTGTTGCAATGTGATTTAAAAATCAAGATTTCTTAAGTCTATATATTTCTGTATTACTAGTTGGTGCAGTTTTATTAATTCCAAGAAAAATGATTATTAAAGCAACTGGAGGATTCTTTATTTTAATTATTGCAGGTACTGCATTGGGATTATTATTTGGACTTTTAGGATCATTAATTACTGGAATGGATATGAAAGAATTAATTTTATACTATGCATTACCAATTTTAGCTGATGGTAATGGGGGAGGTATTCAACCAATTGGTGCAATTGCTGGAAAATTTGGTTATTCAGAAGAATTATGAATTTCAAGAGCACTAGCTATTTCAACATTAGCTTCAATTATGTCAGTAGTTGCTGCAGCTATTGTTAATGGAATTGGAAAATCAAAACCTTCTCTATCTGGAGATGGAAAATTAATGTTAAGAGATATTCACACAGTGGATAGAACTTCAAAAGCAAATGACAGAAACATTGCAGCGTCATTGTTAATGATATTTATGATTTATATTCTTTCTGATTTATTTGAAAAAGCAATTTTTACAGAAGATAGAATTGGACTTTTAATTCCTAACTTTGCTTGAATGATCGTTATTTGTTTAGTATTAAACTTATGTAATATTGTTCCTAGAGAAATGAAATTAGGAGCAGAAAAAATTAATAAATTTATTTCAAAACAAACAACTTGATTATTAATGGTTGGTGTTGGTATTATTTACATCAACTTAGAAGAATTTATTAAAGCATTAAATGGTGAAGCTATATTTATTACAATGCTATTTGTTATTGGAGCAACTATTGGGCCAATGTTATTGGCAAAACCATTGAAATTTAATGCAGTTGAATCTGCTGTATCTGCTGGATTATGTATGACAGCACAAGGTGGAAGTGGAGCTATTGCTGTTCTTGGAACATCAGAAAGAATGGAACTAATGCCATTTGGTCAAATTACTTGTAGAATTGCAGGTAGTGTTGTGCTAATTTTTGCAGCCATTGCATTTGCGCAATATCCACCAGTAGACTCAGAAATGCCACAATTCCTTGTATATTAGAAAAAGGTGAAAGAATGAACAAAATTATTGTAGGAAGTATTGAGTCAGGAGATCTAATGATAACTCTGAGTCAAAATAGTGATATTAAAAAGAATGAGATAAAACTAACATCAAGATTTCTTCAACAATATGGTGAAGAAATTAAAGAAATTATAAATAATATATGTTTAGAAAAAGGAATTGAAGGATTATTAATTGAAGTAAATGATCAAGGTGCAATTCCAGCTGTAATTAGAGCTAGAACAAAAACTGCTCTTGAAAGATTTAAAGAACAAAATGGCTAATTTTGTGCAAAAAAATCAAAGAAAACATATGTTGTTTATTCCAGCTGACAAACCAGCAATGTATCGTGATGCTATTTTATATAAAGCTGATACATTAATGTTTGATTTAGAAGATGCTGTTGCATATCAAGAAAAAGATGCTGCAAGACAGTTATTAATTGAAGTATTAAATGATATTGATTACAATGCACATGGGATTGAAACTTGTGTAAGAATTAATGGAGTTGATACAGAATTTTATGAAAAAGATATTGAAGCTTGTGTTAAAGCAAAAGTAAATATGATTCGTATTCCAAAAGCAGAAACAATTGAAGAAATTGAAGAAATTGAAAATGTACTTAAAAAATATGAACAAAAGTATGAATTAAATTATGAAATTAAATTCTTTATTGCAATCGAAAGTGCAAAAGGAGTTTTAAATGCATATGAAATTGGATCAAGTTCTAAAAGAATTGTGGGTATTGCACTTGGAGGAGTAGATTATTTATTAGATATGAAAGCCAATAAATTACCAAATAGAGAAGAATTATTATATGCGCGTCAGCATTTAGTACATGTTGCAAGAGCTTTAAAAATTGATGCTTTTGATGTAATTTATCCAAATACTGCAGATGCTGAAGGCTTTATCAAAGAATTTAAATTTATCAAATCATTAGGATTCAATGGTAAATCTGTTATTCATCCAAATCAAATTACTTTAATTAATGAAATATATAAACCAAGTCAAGCCGAACTTGAATTTGCATTAGAAATGAAAGAAGCATTTGATGAAAATATTAAGCAAGGGAAAGGAGTATTTCTTTTCAAAGGTCAAATGGTTGATAAACCTGTTGTTGATAAACAACTAGAAATTATTGCATTGGCTAAAGAATTTGAAATGTTAAGTGATAAGTAATATGAATAAACCACAAATTACAAAAGAATATTTGGATAATATTAAAAAGGATATTAACTATGATTTAATTCCTTATGATAAAAATAAAGCAAAAACTTCAAATTTTAGTACTAATAAAACACAATTACCAAATAATGGAGTTAATAGAACTAAATTAGCTACAATTAAAGATGCAATTCTTGGTTCGGGTTTAAAAAGTGGAATGACTATATCATTTCACCACCACTTTAGAAATGGGGATAAAACTGTAAAGTTAGTTTTAGAAGTAATAAAAGAACTTGGGATTAAAGATTTGACTATTGCAAGTAGTAGTTTTACAGATGCACATAACTTTTTAGTTGATTATATTAATGAAGGATATGTGAAAGCTTTACAATCATCTGGTTGTAGAGATACTCTTGGAAAATTTATTTCAGGGGGTGGTTGTGATACACCGTTATTAATTAGAAGTCATGGTGGGCGTGCAAGAGCAATTGAATCAGGTGATCTAAAAATTGATGTAGCATTTATTGCTGCAAGTGCAGCTGATGAGATGGGAAATGCAAATGGGATGATGGGAAAATCTAAATGTGGTAGTTTGGGATATGCTATTGTAGATGCACAATATGCAAATAAAACCATAATTATTACAGATAACATTGTGCCATATCCAAATGAAATTATTTCAATTCCTCAAACCAATGTTGATTATGTTGTTGAGGTTGAAGAAATTGGAGATCCAAAAGGAATTATGAGTGGAGCTATCAGATTAACTACTAATCCAAAAGAAGAATTGATAGCACATAATGTTACTAAAATAATTACAAACAGCCAATTATTTAAAAATGGATTTTCAATTCAAATGGGAACTGGGGGAGCTTCTTTATCAGTTGTCAAATATCTGAAAAAACATATGATTGAAAGAGAAATTAAAGCTAGTTTTTGTCTTGGGGGAATAACTTCACACCAAGTTGATTTATACAAAGAAGGATTAGTAGATGTTTTATTAGATACTCAATGTTTTGATTTGCCTTCTGTTGAATCAATATATGAAAATAAAAACCACATTGAAATCTCTGCATCAATGTATGCAAATCCTCATAATAAATCACCATATGTTAATAAATTAGATTTTGTAATTTTGAGTGCTTTAGAAGCAGATGTAAATTTCAATGTTAATGTTATGACTGGAAGTGATGGAATTATTAGAGGAGCTTCAGGAGGACATTCAGATACTGCTGAAGGTGCCAAAGTTTCTATAGTGTGTATGCCCACAATTAGAGGAAGATTGAGTTGTATTGTAGATAAAGTTAATACTATTATCACTCCAGGTAATACTGTTGATATAATAGTTACAGATTATGGTATAGCTGTTAATCCATTAAGAAAAGACTTACTTGATGAATTAACTCAAGCTGGAATTAAACTTGTAACTTTAGAAAAAATAAAACAATTTGCAGAAGGTATTGTTGGAAAAGCAAAAGAAATAGAATGAGATTATAGTAAACCAGTTGCTATTATTGAAGCTAGAGACGGATCAATTTTAGATATAATTTATAAAGTAAAGGATTAAATGTATGTTAAATGATATTTTAGAGGCTCGTGAGAAGAGAACATTATTTTTGAAAAGTAAACTTGAAAATCATGAATTTGTAATAACTTTTTCTTTAAATATTCCTGGAGATAATAAAAATGGAAGAAACAAGAAGAATTTTATTATTAAATATTTTCATGAATATATAAGTCAATTAAATAAAAAATATAATGCAATTGATTATGAATTTTTAAGTGATGCAGCAGGTTATGCTTACTATTTAATGGTTGCTGATGGTGACCCTTATGAAATTAAAAAAATGTCTTTACAATTTGAAGAGTCTCTAGGAGAAATAGGATACTTAATTGATATAGATATATACGAAAGCAATTTCAAAAAAATTTCACGACAAGATTTAGCGGAATTTCCACGAAAATGCTTTTTGTGTGAAAAACCAGCAAAGGTATGTGCGTTTAAACAAACTCATACATATGAACAATTGAATAATTTTATTGATAAAAAATTATTAGAAAAAACAATGTTTGTACTTTCTAATAAATATATTTATGAAGATATTGTTAATAAAGTTACTAAAGGAAAAATTAAAGCTGGAGATAGATTAAAAGAAAATAATTTAGCACAAGAATATGGAGTATCTAGAACTAAGATCAGAGAAGTTTTAAAAGAACTTGAAGATGTTGGTTTAGTTGTCCAAAAGAAAGATGTAGGAGCTGAAATTAAAACTTTTAGTCAAATGGAAATTATAGAAATTACAGATATTAGTATCAGTATTTATAAAATATTATTTGAAGATGTATTTTTGAATTTAACAGATTATGATTATCATATTATTAAAGGTATATCTGATAATTTAATTAAAATTGATATTTTAAATTACGATTTAATTTTAAGATGAGCAAAAAAATTTAAGAATCTATTATTTTCATTATCAAATAAACAGTTTACAAAAAAGCAATATGTTAAAATGGAATGTATCTTGAGTCCAATTTATTACAAAGTATATGTTCAAATCTCAAAAGGTAAAACTAATTTAAAAGAAGAGCAATTAGACATATGTAATGCCTTAATGCAAAAAGATTATCATAAATATATTGAAAAAGTTAATGAGTATTGTAATAAACTAAAGAAAATATTTTTGGAGATGTAATTGTGAATGAAATAAGTTTTGATTTTATAAATTTAAAAAATGAAAAAACTAAATTAGAAGTTGAAGATTTCTTAAATCATTTTGATCTTAAATATACAAAAGTAGATTGTACTATTGTTGCAAGAGTTAAAAATAAAATTATTGGTGTTTGTAGCAAATTAAATAATTTAATTAAAAATGTTGCAGTAGCAGATGAATATAAAGGAATGAATTTATTAAATTCTTTATTAACATTAATAATTAAAAAAATTAATGAACAAAATTTTAAAAATGTTTTTGTAATTACAAAATTTATAAATAAAAAAATATTTTTAGAGATGAATTTTAAATTAATTTATGAAAATGAAAATATTTCTTTTTTAACAACAGATGATAGTGAATTTAAAAAATATAAATTGTACATTGAAAGTTTTAACTTAAAAGGAACAATTGGTGTAATAATTATGAATGCAAATCCTATGACAAAAGGCCATTTAAGCTTAATTGAAACTGCAAGTTTACAAAATGATCATGTAATTATTATTCCAGTTAAAGAAGAAGGATCTTTATTTACATATAAAGAAAGAGTTAATATCATTCAAAAAAATATTGTACAGTTTAATAATGTTATTTTAATTGAAGGAACAGAATTTTTAGTTTCAAAAAACTTCTTTCCAAGTTATTTTATAAAATCAGATGAACAAACAATTATTGAACAATGTAAACTTGATGTAAATATATTTTGTAGTTTATTTTCAAAATTTCTAAATCAAGTTACAAGATATGTAGGAGAAGAACCATATTCACAAACAACAAAAAATTATAATGAAGTTATAAAAGAAATTTTAAATCAAAAGGATATTGGAATTAAAATAATTAAACGAAGTGAATTTAATGGTCAAGCTATTAGTGCATCGAAGGTAAGAGAATTAATTTATAAACAAGATTTTGAATCTCTAAAAAATTATGTAACTAAATTAACATATGAATTTATTACAAGTAAAGAAATTATAATTCGTGCAAAAGAAAATCCGGACATGGTTTTTAAAAAACATTAATAATTAATATTTTTTAAAAATAAGACAAGGACAAGTAAATCAGCTGCACCTCCAGGAGAAATATTTTGCAAAATATAATTTTGATTAATTTTAAGTATTTCTTTTTTTGATAATTTCTTTTCTAAAATATTATTTAATAAATAATTAAAATCTTCTTTAACCAAAAGATATTTTTCATAACCTATCTTTTGAATTAAAGTTGTATCATCAATTTTTTTTGAAATGTATAAAAGTAAAGCCAGTAACTTATAATTATTATTTAAATTTTTAAAAAAAGAATATGATTCAAAAACAACTTGATAACCATCAATTGCATTATCAATTGCATGTTTTAAATTATATCTTTTAGTTAATTTATATGAATTTGAATTTAATTGTAACTTTTTCAGTGGTTGACAAAAATCTATTATTGTTGTTTTTAAATCTACTTGATTAATTTTGTGAATTAAAAAACAATAATAAAATATTCCTATACAAAAAATTAAACCTTTATGAGTATTGACATTATTTGTTTTAATAAACATTTGATTTTCAAAATTATAACCAATTGTTTTTAAATCATTAAAGCTATTAATTTTGTCAATTGAAGATTCTATTTCAATTAAATATGGTTTAAAAATTGTAAAACTCTTTTTAAAGGTTTTATAATTCATATCATTATGAGAACCTGAATTAACTTTTGAAACTAAACCTAATGAAGGAAAAAAAGAATATTCTTTCTTAATTGCCTTTAAAAGTTGAGAACGATATTTTTTGAACATAATAAACCCATCCATTAATCATATTAATAATTATATTATATAAGGAGAGAACATTTATGAATAATATAGAAAAACACATTCAAACATTAGAACAACACAAATTATCAACAATTGTTAGAACAAATGATTTTGATCATGCTTATAAAATTATAAAAGCAAGTCATGATGCTGGAATTAAATTTATTGAAATTACTTTAACAACACCAAACGCTTTAGAATTAATAAAAAAATGTAGAGAAGATTTTCCTGATTTATTAATTGGAGCTGGAACAGTATTAACTATTGAAGATGCAAAGAAAAGTTTAGAGTATGGTGCACAATATTTTGTATCACCAATTGCTGCAGTTGAATTAGTTAAATTTTCAAATGAACAAAATATTTTATGCATTGCAGGTGCAATTACACCAACAGAAATGTATAGTTTGTGATCTGCAGGTGCTCAAATTATTAAATTTTTCCCTGCCAATTCAATGCCAAAAGATTATATTAAATTAGTTCATAATCCTCATCCAGAGTTTAAGTTTATTGCAACCGGGGGAATTGATAGTACAAATATCTTAGATTATCTTGAAGCTGGTTGTGTTGCAGCTGGAGTAACTGCTGACCTTGGTGGAGCAGATATTTCTAAAAGCTATGAAGAAATACTTGAAATTGCAAAAAAATATATAAAAATTGTTGCTAATGCAAAATAAATTATTATTACAATTAAAAGATGTTGAACATGTAAACAAACATGGACTGCAATTACAAAAAATAAATTTAAAAATTCATGAACGAGATGTTATTTCATTGGTAGGTTCTAATAATCAAGGAAAAGATATTTTAGCAAAAATAATTATTCATGATTTATTTCCAACTGCTGGTTTTGTTAAATATGGATTTGATGACAAAGAAATATATAAATATCTTGGTTATCAATTTAGACATAATACATGACCAAATGGTTTTAAAACAAAAGATGTTCTTGATTTGTATAAGATTATGAATAATATTACAGATGATGAATGGT
This sequence comes from Spiroplasma culicicola AES-1, assembly GCF_000565175.1. Taxonomy (NCBI): domain Bacteria; kingdom Bacillati; phylum Mycoplasmatota; class Mollicutes; order Entomoplasmatales; family Spiroplasmataceae; genus Spiroplasma; species Spiroplasma culicicola. The sequence goes on from NZ_CP006681.1 coordinate 200,287, forward strand.
TAAATCAGTTAATTGAATTACTTCAAATTAATACATTTATGAATAGAGAATTATCTAGTTGTAGTTATGTTAAGTTAGAGTCATTTTCTTTATTTTTAGCTTTAATAAAAAAACCAAAAATTTTATTAATTGATACTTTATCATCTGCACATGACATTGTTGAAAAAACAAATATAATTAATTTTTTAAGAAATTATTCTATTGAAAACAATGCTTCAATTATATTTATTAATTCTGATGAACAACTTGTAAGTGAGATATGTAATCGTATTATTACAATTGATCATAGTACAATTATTGATGATTTTAAAATTAAGCCTGATTTTAATTTTCACGAATATCATTTTAAAATTTATAGGCAATTAAATGATCCAAAATATTTAAATAAGAGAGAAGATATTAATAATGATATCTTGAATGAGTTTAATAATTTTGAGGATTCTTTTAAAGAATCAGAGTTACATTTTCTTAATTTATTAATTAAGAATAAAAATACTGAAATACAAATCAATTTTAAAAATTTAATATTTCACAAAGAACAATTAAAATTACTTATTAAAAATCTGATAACTAGTCAAATTAATAATAAGGAAATAAAAAGAATTAAAGAAGAAGTCAAAAGAATTAATCATTATGACAAAAATGTTTGAAAATTAGTTAAACATAATTCAAACTTATTATTACCATATAATGAATTACATGTTAATTATTTAGAATTTTTAAGAAACACTTTTAAGAAACATTTAAAAAGAAATACATTGATCATCAATGGCAATAAAATAAAAATTCTAAATAAAGATAAAAGCAAAGAATTTAAACAAATGAAAAAAAGAATCATAAAAGAAGAACTATTAAAATTTAAAAACTATTAGGTTAAAAGATGAAATTTTTTAACCAATTAATTTATATGCAATGAAAAAAATATTGAAAACAAACTTTCAATATTTTTTCAGGAACATTATTATCAATTATAATAGTTTTTCTATGGATGGTTGTTAGAATTCAAACACTATCCCTTTATGATCCATATATATTTGCTTCCTCAATTGCTGTAATTTCAATTAGAAATGGAACTCAAACTTTTGTAACAATGGTTGATGAAATTGATAGATTTATTAATATTAAAACTTCATATTTAACTTTAAAAAATAGATTTATATCATTATTTAGTATTATTATATTTAATCAGATAATAAATTTAATAAATATATTAATATTGCTAATTATTTTTTTACCTTTTAAAGAAATTAGATCTTCTTTTAATAATATTAACTGGTCAATGACTATTGGGGGATATGTTTTACTAATTATGACAGCAAACGTAATTTCTTATTTATTAATAATGATTATTAAAAAGAATGAATTTGTAAGAATAATAATTGAAATAAATTACTTCTTGGGAGTATATTTGGTAGGGTTAGTTGTTCCATATGAATTGGTTTATAATCATAAAACATTAGTTGTCATGAGTTATTTTGTATGATATCGTTATGCTACAAATATCTTTTGTTCAGGTTATATTAATGCAACAAATTTTGATTTTGAAGGTAATAATATTCATGTAGATTTTGGATATAATAATGACAACAAAATTGCTTGAGTAGTTGCTGCATTAATTTTAGTTTTGATCATTATTATGATTGTTATTATTAAAATAATTAAACATAATAAAATAAAAAGTGTAAATAAAAGAAACTATAAATATATGAAAAAACAATTGTTTGATTTTTACAATTCTTTTAATACAAAAAAGGAACTAGAAGCGTTCTTAAAAAAACAGGCTGGTGATAAAAATGAATAAAAGAAGTTTTAAGAAGTTACTTTTACTTGAATTAAAAATGTTTCTTTATAATCCTTTGTATGTTTTCATGTCTTTAATTTTGTCGCCCTTACTAGCAATTATTTGATTTATTTTAAAGGATGCAGATCCATTTGTGGTGCCTTCTACAATTGCAGGCCTTATTACAACAAATGCAACTCTAGTTTTTTTCAATTCACTTGTAAATAAAAAGAAATATCAATTTGAACGTAGATTAATTAATAAAGTTTCATTAAATTATATTTATTTTTTTGCTTCATTAACATTTAATTTATTTTTAAATATTGTAGGAATTATTATTATTTTTGTAATTGCATGTTGCAATACTAATCAAATTCTCCATATTATAAATATTAATTGAATAATATTTATTTATAGTTTATTAATATTTTGATTAACAACTATTTTAATTACATATATTGTTTATTGTTTAATTGAAAGTGAACAATTAGCTATGGCTATAATCACAATGTTTTATGTAGTTACTTATAATTTAATGGGGTGTACTTTTCCATTTTATGCAATTGTTGATATAAATTGAATTAATGCTATTTTATATATATTTTTAAACAGATATTCTTTAAATCTTATTCAAGTAGGTTATGTAAATGCTCTAGATTTAAATTATATTGACCAACTAAATAAGGGTAAATATAATTTAAATTGACAAATTGGCTCATCATTATGAATAATGATAGCAATTACAGCCATTATAGTTTCATGTTTATTAATAATAGTTATTATTCATAAAGCAATTAAACGTTCGTATATAAGAAATATTAATAAAATTACATATATCAAAAGTCTAAAAAAGGCAAAAAATATTGAAGAATTAACAGAAATTAGACAAAATTCTAAAAATTTTATTTATAAAGAGCAAAAATAAGTAATATTTTTATATTGTTTTTTTGCTTTTGAGTACTAAAATAAATTCAATTAGAAAACATAATTTGTTACAATGAAAGGAAAAAACTATGAAAAAGATATTAACAATAATTGGTGGTTTTTCATTAATTGCAATTCCAACTGCTTTTACAATAAGTTGTTTTTCCGGCGATATGGGTTTTAAGTCAACTATGAGCGATCATTTGTCAGAAATTTTTATGGAAGGTACACCTGAGACTATAACAAAAGATGAAATATTGACCGAAATCTATAAAAAATATGCTCTTAATACAGATGAAACTAGAAAAGGAATAATTTTAGGAGAAATTATAAAGGTTGATAATACTACAGCAAAAGTAGATATAACAATTACTATTGAAAGTCCTATCTTTTATGCAGAACAATTTACTATGACAATTAAGTTTTTAGATGAATAATATTTTTAAAATACAGATCCTTTAAAGATCTGTATTTTTTATCTAAAAACAAATAATAATCAAGAAACATAATAAATGGACTATATTTTTATCAATGTTATAATAAAATGGACTTAAGCATAGGGGGATATAATAATGGGTAAAATCATAGAAAATGATGGAACAAAAGAATTATTCTTTGATTTTTCTTATATTCAAAATGTTATGTTTAAAGATAATTTAAATCAACTTGATTTAATTATTGAGAAATTAGGCATTGAAGGTATTAATTCCTATCAAGAATTTCAAAATTTTTTAAGAAATTCAAGAATCAAACAAGCGTTTATTTGTTTAGTAGATGATAAAACAAGAAACATTGGAAAAAAAGATAATAATTCAATATATGATGCAATTATTAGACTTGAATTAAATTCAACTAGTCAATTTAAACTTCCAAAAGAGACATATTTGGGCTTTTTTGTAAATATTAATCCAAGAACTCCTTATTTAACAATTACTTCTATTTTTGAAACTCGCTTAAAACCAATTGTTCAAGAATTTGAAAGTACAATTAAAGAATCTGGAATTCAAATAATTAAGTATCAAGGTCAAATTCAACCAGATGAAATTTTAAGAAGAAATGTTTTAAATTCATCAAATATTGGCGATATTGGTAAATTGGTATCAACCTTTGAAGAAGAAAAAAATAAATGACTAAGCTATTTGGATTTTTCAACTGAACTTTTAAATATTCAAAGAAAAAACTCGCTTCCATATTTAGGATGTGAAATTGTAGAAGCAATTAAAGTAGATAAAAAAGTTCTAGATAAAAGTCTATTGGAAAAATCATATGAAAATTTTAAAACAAAAACATATGTTTATTTTCCAATTAATTTAGAAGCCCAATTAAAAAGTAAAAACATTGATTATGATTTAGTAAATGTAGTTGGTTTAGATATTTTAGTTGATGATATTCAAAAACTTGAAAGAATCAAAAAAATTAGTGAACTAGCATTAGTCCCTTTTAGAATGAATAAAGCTTTACCCCCAATTTATAGTCTTCAAAAAGATATTGAAGAAATTTTTAATTTTGAATTTGAAAAAGTTCAAGATACAAGTTCAATTGTTAATTTAAATTTAATGTTAGGTGTTCAAAACAATTCAACTAGTTTACTAAATTATTGACAAGAAAAAAGAGAAATTATTTTTGGTGGACAAAAAGATTTTGAAAGTATTCAAAAAGATTTTTCAAAAGAATTAAATGAATGAAGTATAGTTCGTCTAAATTATGAGATTGAACAAACAATTGAACTAGACTTATTTAAAGTTAAAAACAATATTGATTATTTATCTTCAGGTTATCTTGCTTTTGTTGGAATTGGAGAAGATGTTTTAATTGATAGAAGTCGTCAAGTTTTAAAAAGAATTGCAGAGGGAAATACTAAAAATCCATATCTTGTAAATTATTTATTTAATACTAAACTAGTGCAGTTAAGTGAAACAACAAACGAAAATCAAATTAGTGATGAAGATTTTAATTTCTCACTTAATTTAGAACAAAAAGAAGCAGTTAAAAAAGCATTGAATTCTAAAGATATGTTTATTTTACAAGGACCTCCTGGAACAGGAAAAACTCAAGTTATTTGTGAAATTATTTATCAGCTTGCAAAATTAAATCGCAAAGTTTTAATTTCAAGTCAAAACCATGAAGCAATTAAAAATGTAGTTGATCGTTTACCTTTTGAACCAAATATTAATCGAATTAGATTAACAAATCAATTAAATACAAAATCAAGAAGTGCAAATAATTTTTCACCTGAAAGAACAACATATAATTATTACAAATCAATTGCAAAATCAATGTTTGATGATATGGCAGTTGGTGAACAAACTATTAATGAATTTAAAATTATTGAATCAAAGTTAGAAGGTTTAATTAATAGCAGTAAAGGTTTTCATCAAAGCAATACTCAAATGAGAGATGTGCAAACTCAAATTGATGATTTAAATAATAAAATAAGTGAATTAAAAAATAATGAAATAAATACAATTCAAATTAAAAATGATTTAAAAGATGAATTACTTTATATTGATAATTTAATTGAAGTTTTAAATACATTTGATTTTAATGTTTCAATTAATATTTCAAAAAGAATTAAAGCAGCTTATGAAACAGAAATCAAATTTGATTTTGATCAGTTTATTTTAAATAACATTGATCAAAATATTGATGAAGACAATATTTTTGAAAAACTAAAAAAAGCTTGTCAATTAATAATTTTAAATGATGAAATTTTTATTGATATTCAAAAATCAAAAAAACAAGCACTTGAATTTAGAAGACAAGCTGAATTTGAATTAGCAGATAGTGAAGAACAAAAAGCAATTGGTTTTGAAAAAATTTTATATCGTAATCCTGTTGTAGTTAATTTAATTGAAATTTTAAATCGTTTTAAAAAAGTATTAGAAAATTTAAAAGTTGATATTGATTATGAATTAAATAAATTAAAAACTAATGAAAATGATGAATTACAAATTAGTGCACTGGAAATTCAAAAAAATGAATTACAAGTTACAAGACAAAAACTTGCAGCAATGGCTGGAGATAGTAATAAAGAGTTAAGAGAATTAATTAAATTTGTTAATAATAAATTTAAAATGAATTTGGGAATTACTGATGTTGATCTTGAACAACAAGTAAAAATTGAACTCGATAAATATAAAAGCAAATTAGAAATAAGTAAGCAAAAAAATACTGAGTTTAAAAGTTTTTATGAAAATGTTTCATCATATTTAAAAACAAGTTATGGAATTACAAATAATTGAGAACAAGAAATTGCAACAAAAGATTTCTCAAATCAAATGATTCAAGAAACTAAAAAATATACAAATTCAATCATTAATAATTTAGTAAATGTTTATGCAATGACTTTAACCTCAACAAATTTATTTAGATTTAATAAAGATGAATATGCCAAAAAAATGGGACTTGAAGAAATTAATTTACGTTCAATGGATGTTGATGTTGTAATTATTGATGAAGCTTCAAAAGCAACATTATTAGAAATTTTAATGCCGTTAGTTTATGGGAAAACATTAATTTTGGTTGGAGATTATCGTCAGTTACCTCCAATCTTAAAATTACAACCAAGTGATGTTGAATTAGTAAATGAAATGACAGGACAAGACTATAACTTCCAAGAATTATATGAGCTATTAGACAAGTCTGCATTTAAAAATTTAATATCTGCTAAAAATAAATCAATCACTACAATGTTAAAAACTCAATATCGAAGTCACAGACAAATCATGGATGTTGTCAATAAATTCTATGATAATGAATTGCGCGTTGAACCTCAAGTTAGTGATCAAAAAGAACACGGAATTATTGTTAAATCAAATGATGGCAATGAAATAATTAATGCTAAAAGTTCAGTTTATTGAATTGATTCAACATTTAATCTTAATGGTGATATTCATTTTGAACAAAGTGAAGAGTATTCAACAAGTTTATTTAATGATTTAGAAATTAATTTAACCATAGAGACATTAAGAAAATTGGATCAATCAATTGGTGAACAGGAATTTAAAGTAAAACCAAGTGTTGCAGTTATAAGTTTTTATGGATTACATGTTGCAAAGCTGCAAAGAGAAATTAAAAAAATAAAATTACATAATATGGATTTAATTGTCAATACAGTTGATGACTTTCAAGGTAAAGAAGCAGATTATGTAATTGTTAACTTAGTTAGAAATCCAGAAAGGCTTTCTTCAACTGGGGGAAGAGAATTTTTGAAAAAATATGAACGTATTAATGTTGCATTCAGTCGTGCAAGAGAATTATTAGTTATAATTGGAGCACAGCGTGCTGTTCAAGATATAACTGTACAAATTCCAACAGTTAATGATCCAAGTATTTCAAATACTTATGAAGTTTATGCAGACATCATTGCCAAAATTAATTTTGATGGTGGGCTATTAACTGTAAAAGATATTTTATAGGAGGTGTTAAATATGATATTTGATAAAGTAGAGATTCAATATGACAAAGTTTGTTTACCTATCAAAATAAAATATTCTGAAACTAGAAAACCAACGTTTATGGAATTTTTAATTTTGTCAATTATTTTAGAACACCCTAATACTAAAAGTAGTTTAAAAACAATTTTAAATAATGAATTTAAAATTGTAAATACAGATTTATTTGAAAGAGCATTAAAAGATTTAATAGCTTTTAAAGTTATTGAGTTAAATAAAACTACAGCTGGATGAAGTACACTGGGAATTAATTTAGAAATTGAAAAAATGCAAATTAATCCATTACTAAAAGAACAATTTAATAGAAAAGAATATGTCATATCTCAATCAGATAAGAACTTAGATGTTAAATGATTTTATGATCCGATTATGAATGGTTTTGAAATGTTACGTGAACCAGACTGAGATAAAAGAATTAATGGTGTGAAGTTATCACATAAATTAGAATTAAATTCAACTGGTGAAAACTTTTATACAGAAAATAATATTTTAACGTATGCACAAAAATTTATTCAACAGAAGCCAGAATATTTTGGAGATAATGCAGTGCTTTCAAGAATTGAATTGAATAATGAAATTGGTTTAGAAGATTTAATGTTGGCAAAACAATTAACTACAAAAGTTGCTTGTGCAAATGAAGTATGAATTGAAATTTTTGATAATGATACATTTAAAGTAAGAACACAAAATTCATTTTTAGAAAATCATTTTAGAAATAATATTAATGCTTCTTCAGAAATTGTTAAAGATGTTTTAAATAAATATTCAGAAAAAATTAAAGATCGTTTTGTTCCAAAAAGAGTGTTTGATGTTTCAAATAGTTTTATTAAGGAACCAGATATTATTTCAAATATAAATGTTAGAACAAATTGAAATTTACTTTTAATTAATGGTCAAGATATTTCATCAACAAATAAAATTTTAAAAAGTAAGGATTTAATTTCTAATGTAAATATAATTGTCTTTTATAATTCAAAATCAAATAATAAAACAATTGAAGTAATTGATGGTAAAATTGTAGCTTATGTTGAAAGTTCAAATGATGAAGTTTTAAAAAATAATTCTTTGATTTATTTAGATTCAGAAAACAATTTAACAGCATTTGCAATTGTTGATAAGTTTATTTCAACAGTTAATGAAAATATTCCAGTAATATATGCATATAAAAATAGAAGTCAATTAAATTTAGAAAAAGTATTTGAAGACAATTTAGAACGTCTATTAGAAAATTATGAAACAGAATTGTATAAAGAAAATTTAGAAGCATCAACAATCATGTTTACCTTCTTAAAACGAATTGGACTTGAAAAGAAATTAACAAGTATTTTAAAAGAATATTTATACAAAGATTTAGATACTGCAAAATTATTTTATAAATTAAATAATTTCTTATATAATTCAAATAATCATCAAGCAAGCTTATTTTTAGAAAAATGTTTAGCACAAGTAATTGTAGAAGTTTCTAAAGAAAGAAATTCAGAACAAGTTATTGAATTAATCAATAAATATAACTTTAAAAATACTTCAATATTATTAAAAATGATTAATTATTTAGAAATTGATGATAATATTGAAACTATTTTTAAATTGAATTCTATTTTAGATGAAAGAGACATTGATGGATGAAAAGCAAACATTAGAAATTGTTTGATTCAATTATTAAATTATTCAAAAGAAAATATGAGATCTGAACTTTTAGATACTCATAAATATAAATCAAAAACTTGAAATGAACATGCAAATGTAATTAATAAAATAGGAACTATTACAAAGAATTTATATAGTGAAAACTTTGAGTTTGTGGAAAACAAATATGGAGAAATGCTTTCTGCAGTTGTAGATTTAATTAAATCTCACAACTCATTAAAAGAATATAAGCAATATCTATGAAATCTTTCAGGTTGTTTAACAGACTTTTATTCTCATTATTATGAATATAAAAGAAATATGATGGAAAATTCAGATTCTAATTTAGTAGAATACAAAATTCAATTAATTGCTGGAAACTTTATGGTTAAAATTGAAGATGCTTTAGATAACTTAATTGATCTTAAAGCACAAAAATTACCAATTGAAATTAAAGTAGAATGAGCAAAACATGTTGAAGATAAAAGAGATGAAGTTAATACAATTCTAAAAAAAGATGACACAATTTTAAATGAAGCATTGAATTTAATTTTTGGTAAAAGAGATAATTTTACACAAGAAACACTATTAAAATATCAAAAAAGATTTGGAGGGTACTAATTTATGAGTATGTCAGCAGAAGAAATTCTTTTAAATTGTAAAAAACAATTTGAATTTATTAAAACAGATATCAATACATTACTTGCCTATATTCAAGAATTACTTGAAGAATGTCACCAAATTGATAATTCTAATTTTTATACTGAAAAATTAGAATCATTAATCAAAAAAGTAAAGGATGAAATTTTAGATTTACAAAAAGCAGATGATTATGCAAAAGAAGTTGAGGGACAAACTCATGTTGCAACAGAAAGATATCACGAAATTCAAAGATATGCAGAGCGAAAACGTGAATTAATTGCTGAATTTAAAGCTGAAGTATTTGCCTTAAAAAAAGATATTACAGTTAAAGAACAAGATGCAATGGTTAAAAATTTAAATGACTCTTTATATAATTCATTTGATGATTTAAAAAGAGAAATTATTAATTTTTATGAAACTGTTGATGATAGAACAATCATTCAAAATTATTTTAATGAGTTTGAAACAGTTTTAAGGAATAAAGATAAGTCACAATTATTAGAAATTGTTGCCAATCATTTAAATGAGCAAAAACAATCAACAAAATTTATTACAAAACAAATGATTAACAGTTCAATTCAACTTTATGATAATGATAAAGATGTTGTTAATGCAATCAAAGATGATGCAAAAGTATTTTTAACAGAGTCAAATGATAGCAATTTATTTGACCAAGCAAAGCAATTTTTTATCAAAGCATCAAAGAGTGCAGAAAATGAAGCAATTAGAAAAGATAATGTTATTAAAATTGTAAATGCTATTCGTGCTGTTGGCTATATTGTGGATGAAAACAATATTCGAAAACTAGAAGAAAAAAATCTGATATTAATTCATGGAGAAAAAGTTACAGGCGAAACAGCTGACTTTGCTGTAAGATTAGATGGAAGTTTTGTTTATAATTATGAAGGATTTGAGGGTCACGAACATGATGTTGATGCTGATGCCTTTTTACAAAAATTACGTGAACAAGGAATCCAATCAAGTGAAGAATTTAATAAACAATATCGTGAACCTAAATATATTGCAAAAAACAAAGCTATAATAAATAATAAGAAAACAAACTCAAGTAAGTAGGTGTAAAAATGAGTGTAAAAAGAGAAATGAATCAACTTAAGAATTTGATCGGTATTAAAAAAGCCATTATAATCGAAGGAAATGTTGATGACATATATGAATTTGAAGGTAAGTATATTAATATTCATGAATATTTAATGAATATCTTTGAGCAAAAAAAATATAGTGATCGCTTTATATATGATCGCAATACTGGAATTAGAGGACAAAAAATAAGTAATTTAATTCTTACAAGTGCTGAGCAAAAAAATGAAGGCCAAAGTGCAGCAGATGATTTTGAAGAATTATTTGGCAATAATGCAGGCTCAAGTAGTGGAGAAGAACAAACATCAATTAAAAAACCAATTGAATTTTTTAGTGTTTTAAATAAAAATTTAAATCGTGAAGATGATCGCAAAATTGGATTTTTAGCAGATTATACTGATTTTGTTTTTAGTGATCAATCTTTAGATATAGATGATCGTAGTGTTTTAACAGAATTTTCAAAATCATTGAAGGAATCAAAATTTGTAATTTCAAAAATTGATAATTTAACAAATTGTGTTGTCTTTTTAACTAAAAAAATTAATCAATTACCTCCAAGTTTATACTTAGATAATCCTGAAATTTTAATTTTTACTTTGCCAAAGCCAAGTCGAGATGAAAGACATGAATTTTTAGCAACAGTAAAATCAAGAATTCAAGTAACAGATATTGCAACTGAGTTTGAAAATATAGTTGATGCAACTGAAGGCTGAACTATTAAAGAATTATCTCATTTTGTAAGATTTTCATGTAATTTTAATCAACCAATTGCCTTTAATAAGATGTTTAATATTTACAATTATGGAGAAAAATCTTCTCCGTGAGAAGATTTAAATTATGAAAAAATGATCAATATTAAAGAAGAATTAAAAAGAAGAGTTATTGGTCAAGATGATGCAATTGAAAAAGTGTCAAAAGTAATCTATAAAGCATATACTGGATTAACAGGAATAACTTATTCTTCAAAAAGAACAAAACCAAAAGGAACATTATTTTTTGTTGGTCCAACTGGAACAGGAAAGACTGAACTTGCAAAAGCAATTACGTCATTTTTATTCAATGATGAAGCAAATCTAATTCGTTTTGATATGTCAGAATATGGACAAGATAATGCAGATCAAAAATTAATAGGAGCGCCTCCTGGTTATGTTGGTTTTGAAGGTGGGGGACAATTGACAAATGCTGTTAAAGAAAAACCATTTTCAGTTATTTTATTTGATGAAATTGAAAAAGCTAGTCCAAAAATCTTTGATAAGTTTTTACAAATTTTAGAAGATGGAAGATTGACAGACAATACTGGTCAAACTGTAAGTTTTAGTGAATCATTTATTATTTTTACATCAAATATTGGTGCAGCTGAAGTTTCACCAAATCAACATAAAGATGATGTTTACAAAGAATTTATTCAAAAAGTTCAACATCACTTTACTCATGAACTAAATCGTCCAGAATTATTGGGAAGATTTGGAAATAATATTGTACCATTTAACTTTATTAAAGATAAATCATTAAAAGCTGGAATTGTAAAACAAAAAGTAAAACCAATTCAAATAGCTATTTATGAAAAATATAAGGCTGAATTGCATATTGATTTAAGCAGTGATGAAATATTAAATGTAGTTTTAAAAGATGCAGATGAAAGACGTGGTGGAAGAGATGTTTTAAATTCTCTTGAAACTAACTTAGTCGATCCACTTTCAGAATTTATCTTTGAAAATTTACAAGCCCTTAAACCTGGATCAAAAATACAGACTTCTGTTCAAGAAGATAAATTAATATTTAAATTAAATGTCTAATATAAATATTGGTAAATTTTTAATGAATAGTGAAATTGAAGGTCCTGGAACTAGATTTGTAATTTGGTTTCAAGGATGTACCATTGGATGTAATGGATGTTCTAATCAAGAATTACTTGCTTTAGAGCCAAAATTCTTTATTCCAACAAACTTAATTTTTGAAAAAATATTAGAAGCAAAAGAATTGTTTAATATTGAAGGATTAACTTTATTAGGGGGAGAACCTTTTTTACAACCAGAAGCTTTAAAAGAAATTGTTGACTTTTGTGTAAAAGAAAATTTAACAGTTATATGTTTTACTGGTTATTTATATGAAAAATTACTAGAAGAATATGGAGATGTGCTTTCAAAGATTGATATTTTAATTGATGGTCCATTTATAATGAGACAATTAGACATAAAGAGAAGATTAATTGGAAGTAAAAATCAAAGAGTTTGGAAACTAACTAATCGCTATAAAGATTGTGATTATTTCGAACAACCTCATTCTGAAGTTGAAATTCAACTTTATAATGAACGAATGTCTATGAATGGCGATGGAGTTGTTTTTGATAATGAAAAAGGTGAATTTATTTTTAAAGTAAAATAATTTTCACCTTTTTTTAGTTATAATTAATCTTGTAATAAACGAATTATTACATCAAACAAATACATAGAAGATTGGGTTGAAATGCCCGTATAATTTTGTTAAAAAAATTATTTAAGTTTAAAAATATCAAATAATAAGAATTTTTAAACTATTTTATCAACATTAGTTGAAAGTACATATATATTCAAAATCTCTTCTAATTAGCAAATTATGGAGGTTATTTTTATGACAAAAAGTTTAGAATTATTAAACAGCAGAAGATCTGCTAAAAGATTTGTTAGTGATTTTACATTAACAGACGAACAAATTAACGAATTATTAGAATCAATTAGATTAGCACCATCATCATTTGGTATGGAACCATTTAGAGCATTATTTATCTCAAATAAAGAAATTAGAGAAGAATTATTGGCACCATGATGAGATCAACCTGGAGTTACAACTTCAAGTGGGATGTTAATTTGAATTACACCATCATTAGAATTAATTGAAAATGAATTAATTGAATCTCAAAACAAAAGAAATATTCCTGATGGATTTGAAAACATTAGAGAATTTATGGTTGCTGGATTAAAAAATGTTTGAACACAACACGAAATGAATTCAAATGAATGATCATCAAGACAAGCATATATTTCACTTGGTACTGTATTAAATACAGCAGAAGAAATGGGAATTGATTTATGTCCTTCAGAAGGATTTGATCCTAAAGCTGTTGCTGCAGTTCTTGAAAAACATGGATTAATGGATTCTAAAAAAGAAAAAGTTGTTGTTGGATCATTTGTTGGAAAAGTTGATGAAAATCAAGAATTCCACCATTTCTTTAGTAAAACAAGAAAACCAGCATCAGAATCATACAAAATCGTTAAATAATAATTTATAAATTTTAAGACAACTGTAATTTCACAGTTGTTTTTATTTTAAAAAGTTTCAAAATTATGTACAAAACAATATTTTTTTGACGATAAAGATAATAGAGAGTAATTAATTGAAGTTACTTTCTATTTTTTTGTTTTTGATAGATAGGAAGTGAAAATATGGACAAAAAAATCGAAAAAAATATTGTAGAAAATAGACTTTATTATAAAAGGGTCAAGGTTATTTTCGAAGGTGTTGCAGATAAAAGTGTTTTAGAGTGGTTGCAAAAAGAATGATTTAATATTAACGATGATGCACAATTATTTATTAATTTCATGGAGCAAAAATATCATGTCACTTATGATACAGTACACAATAAACGAATTGTGACAAAAAGTGTTATAATGGCAATGAAAGCAAGCAAAATTCAAGAATTTAATGGATATGTTTCTTCCTATAATAAGTTAATAGATGAAGGTGAAAAAATGCCAAGGTTAACAAGAAATTGTGAAAGATTATATGAAGAACAAAGTGCAATTAATAAAGAACAAAGTCTAAAATTGGCAGATCAAGAGAAGAGATTGATCAAATTAGAAAAAGAAAATGCTAAACTTCAAAAAATATTAAAGAAAAAGGGAATTATTGCATAAATTTAATTTCTTTATTGAATTACTATAGTCGCACTTAAAAGTGCGATTTTTAAATATAAATTCCATTAATTCATACGTTTTAAGGTGAAAACTTCCAATTTGAGATATAATTAAAAAAGTGAAAGAAGGGGGGAAAGAGATGAAGTATTTAATGAAGAGTCGCAATAACTTTTTCTCCCATAGCCTTAATTTAAAAACTTAAATTAAGGAGGTCAAAATGGTTGAAACTAATTATCAGCATCAAAAAATTGCTGACATTACTGTTTCGTCATTATTTTGTGCGTTAATAATAACAGTAAATTTATTTTTAAAAAATACTATTGGATTTGATATTTCAATTTATTTAATAATGATTACTACAATCTACTTTAAAAAGAAAATATCTTTCAATATTATGATAGCTTCAACAATATTGTCATTATTTTTTAATGGTGATGTTATTTATTTTGGAGCAACATTTTTATCAAATGTTTTTATTTGACTAATAACAATAGGTTCACGAATTTTATTTTATAATTTTAGAATCTTTCAATATTTATCAATTATTATATTTAGTATTTTCAAATATTTATTAATTTATGTATTTTGATCAGTATATGCAGATAATCAAACTGCTATTGCAATGTACATAGTTTATTCTTTGGAGATGCACGTTCAATTTATTGCATATTTTATTTTTCCAATATTATTAGCATCAAAAATTGATGATATTTTTAAAGGAATATGTAATATGAATGCAAGTTATTTTAATACTAAAATAACAAATAAGTTTCAAGAGGAGGATAGTCAAATGACTTTTTCTAATGAGAAAAGACATTTTAATACACAATTAGCAGTCTTGATGTTTTCAATAATGTTTATGTGTGCATATCTTGCTTTTACTCCTTATATGTTGGCAATAACATTTGGAGATCCAAGATATAGTTTATTAGTTTTAGTTGTACCAATTGGAATTACTTTTTTTGCTCCAGTTTGAATAAGACTAAAAAAGAAGATTGGAAACAAAAAAGCAATTACAAATAACTGAATTGGCTTAACATTAGCTGCATGTTTTACATTTATTCCTTATGCAATTAATTCAGATAATCTACATATTAAAGTAATGATGATTATTGGTTTAGTCATGTTTTCAATATTTATTGCAGCAATTATGCCTATGAATATGGAAATGATTCGCAGTTATTTAAGAAGAAATGATATTAAATTGAACTTTAAAATGATAATGTCATTAAGTTCAATTCCATTATTAGCAGCTGTTTTTTTAGCAGATTTCTACTTAGAACAAAAATACATTCCAGCGATTTTATTTATATCAATTGGATTAGTTACTACATTAATGCTAGTTTTTAATAAAAATATTTTAGATAAGCCCAATGTTTTAGATATTAATCGTGAAGGATTTAAAACCTTAAAGAAAAACAAGTTGTTTTTTGCAAATATAATTTGTACAAATTACTTCTTTGGAATTGCTAAATTTTTTGAATTTACATTAGTATTTTTAATGTTTATAGATATTGAAAATTGAAAATTGAGTTTAGATATCAGTAATATTGGTTTATATATTGCTTGTGCATTTATAATTAAATATTTTGCACAATTCTTAGCAAGACTATTTAAAATTACAGAAGCAAATAATGTAAAGTTAGTTTACATTGGAACAGCATTGGTTGCTGTTGCAGTATTATTTGTTTTAAGTTTTTTTATAGCACTTAATTTCTCAACTTCAATTTCACAAATCCATTATATTATTTCAATTCTTGCAACAAGTTTTGTTGTCAGTTTTGGAGCAACTTTAATTGACAAAACCAGGGGAGAATATATTAGACATACAGTAAAAGAAAATGAATATGGAGCTGCTATGATTTTAGATCATGTTGGGGGACATGCCTTGTTTTCAACAATTATTAGTCTCTTATTTGCAGTTACAATGCTATTTATTACTTTAAACATTACTAGTATGATAGTATTTTGATCAATATGTTTTGCAATTATAATAATTTTATTTATGATTAATGCATTAGTAATAATGAAAAAACAGTTAAAATATTCACAAAATGATGATAAAAAAAATATTGAACAATTATAGTTCAATATTTTTTTTATATAAGTTTCATACATTTTCTAGTAAACAAGCAATAGTCATTGGTCCAACTCCTCCAGGAACTGGAGTAATTAGTTTGACAACTGGTTCAACTTCTTGAAAGTTAACATCTCCACAATATTTGCCCTCAACAAAATTTGCACCAACATCAATTACAACACTATTTGGATTTACAAAATCTTTTGTAATTAGATTAGCAAATCCAGCTGCAGATACAAGAATATCGGCATTACTTGCAATTTGAGCTAAATTTTTAGTTTTAGTATTGCAAATTGTAACAGTTGCTGATTTATTTATTAACATATTTGCAAGGGGTTTTCCTACAATATTGCTACGCCCAATTATTACAACGTTAGCTCCAATTAAATTAATGTTTTTTCATTCTAATAATTTAACAATTCCCAAAGGAGTTGCTGGAAAAATTGTAGAATTATTTAACATAACATTTCCTAAAGTTTTAGGACTAAAGCCATCAGCATCTTTATTTTGTGCAATTGTTTCATTGACAATTTGTGTATCAATATGATTTGGTAAAGGCAATTGTACAATTATTCCATCAACCAATTGGTTCTTATTCAATTCATCAATAACTTTTAATAAATCTGATTGACTAATTCTGTCATCCAATTTTAAATGTTCATTTAACATTCCAATCTTTTCACATGACTTTAATTTATGCTTAATATATTTATTACTTGCTTGATTATCACCAACTTGAATAATAACAATTTTTGGAAGCCTTTTTTGTTGAATTTGTTCTATACTATGTTTGAGATTTGTAAGTAAATTATTAGACAATTCTTTGCCATCAATTAGTTTATTTAGATTCATGATTGTAAATAGTCCTCCTTATAGTTTATAATTATAAAACGATTTAAGATATTTATTAATAGAAAGTATCTCTTAAAGGTGATTATAATGGAAAAAATAATAGAACAATTAGAAAAATTAAATATCAAAAAAGAAGATTATGAGTTTTATGGTAAAAATATTGCCAAAATTAATTATAAAAATTATATGAACAAAACTCGTAGTGGAAAATTAATTTTAATGACTTCAATTAATCCAACACCAGCAGGAGAAGGAAAAACTACTACTGCAATTGGATTAGCTGATGGGCTAAACTATATTGGTAAAAAAGCAATTTTAGCTTTACGTGAACCAAGTTTAGGACCAGTATTTGGTCGAAAAGGAACAGCAACTGGAGGGGGAGAAAGCGAAGTCACTCCTGTTGATAAAATTAATTTACATTTTACAGGCGACATTCATGCAATTAGTACAGCCAATAATTTAATTGCAGCTTCAATTGATAATGTTATTTATTGAAAAAATGAATTAAATATTGATCCAAATAAAATTGTTTGAAAACGTTGTATGGATTTAAATGATCGCAGTTTAAGACAAATTGAAATAAAAATTACAAAAGATATTTCACGTAAAGAAGAATTTACAATTACTGCTGCAAGTAATATGATGACTATTTTAAGTCTTGCTAAAGATGAAGAAGATTTAAGATTAAGATTAGAAAATAGTTTAATTGCATATGATAAACAAGGCAAAGAAATATATTTAAAATCATTAAATATTACTGGAGCTGTTATGGCATTATTGGTTGAAGCAATTAAACCAAATTTTGTGCTTACAAAATATAATTCCCCAACATTAGTACATTGTGGTCCATTTGCCAATATTGCAACAGGAACAAATTCAATTATTTCAACACAATTAGCGCTTCGTTTAGGAGACTATACAATTGTTGAATCTGGTTTTGGTAGTGATTTGGGATTTGAAAAATATATAAATGTTATAAATCAACAAAATGATTTAATTCCCGATTGTGTAGTCATGGTTGTTACTTTAAGAGCCTTAAATTTACACAATGATTTTGACTTAAACTTTGATCATTTAGAAAAACATTTGAAGCATGTTAGCCAATATCAATTAAATATGGTTGTTGCTATTAATTATATTGATGGAGATAGTGAAAAACAATTGCAACAATTGCAACAATGATTGACACAAAATGGCTATCAATGAGAAATGAATGAAGCTTATATTAAAGGAGCAAGTGGTGCTCAAAAATTGGCTCAAAAAGTTGTTGAGGTTTGTCAAAATAGTTTTGAGTTTAAACCTTTAATTGAAGTAAATGATTCAATTAAAGATAAAATTACAAAAATAACTAAAAACTTTTATTATTTAGATCAAGTTAATTATTCTAAAGAAGCTCAAATACAAATTGAACAAATTTCAAAATCACAATATAAAGATTTACCATTATGTATGGTTAAATCTCACAGTGCCTTAGATGGAAATGAAAAGAACTTAGAAAATTATATAATGAACATAGAAGAGGTCAGAATAAATAGTGGTGCTAGATTTATTCTAGTATTTACAAATAATGTTATGAGTATGCCTGGATTGGCAAAATATTCAAATGCAAATGATATTGATTTTATTGAAGGAAAAATTACTGGTTTAAAGTAGTTTTTTAAATTCATATATTTATATCTGGCTAAATTATGTTTAAATAAATAAGAACTATAGATTTTAGGTGAACATACATGAGTTATTTAAATTTAAAAATTAAAGAAGTATTTGAACAAATTAAAGCCGACAAAAACTTACAAGGTGAAATAATTATTGAAAAACCAAGAGATGAAAAAAATGGGAATTTTTCAACGAACTTTGGATTAATTAATGCCAAAAAAAATAATAAAGTTCCTATGGATTTTGCCAATGAATTAAAAGAAGAATTGACAAAATACAGTGATATTTTTTCACAAATTAGTGTTGCAAAACCTGGTTTTATTAATATGAACATTAGTAATGAAAATATTAAATCAATTATAAGTGAAATATTGACTAAAAAAGCTCAATATGGAATGTGACCCAAAAATAATTTTAAATATAATTTAGAATTAGTGTCTGCAAATCCAACTGGTTATTTACATGTTGGTCATGCAAGAAATGGTGCTATTGGAGATTCAACTGCAAGAATTTTGAGAGCTGCTGGATATGAAGTTGAAACTGAATATTATACAAATGATGCAGGGAATCAAATTAATGTCGCTGCTTCAACTTTGTTTTATCATTATAAAGGATTGCAAAATGATTATCAATTAGAAACTCCAACTGAAATGTATGGGGGAGATATGTATGCAGAAGTTGCCAAAAATTTAGTTGATGAATTTGGTGATAAATATATGAATTTAGAAATTATTGATAATAAAATTTCAGATCCACAAGTTCACGAAATCTTTAAACAAAAATCAATTTCATTATTTATGAAAGAAATCAAACAACAATTAAAGGACTTTGGTGTAGATATCCAATTATTTACTTCAGAAGCTTCAGTTTATGCAAATCATGACATTGAAAAAATGTTAGAGCTTTATAAATCTCATGATAAAGTTTATGAACTTGAAGATGCTTTATGATTAAAAACAACAGAATTTGGTGATGATAAAGATAGAGTTTTAGTAAAAGCAAATGGAGATTATACTTACATTACTCCAGATATTGCTTGTCATAACGTTAGATTTAATAGAAGTAAAGCCAATAAATATGTAAATTTTTGAGGTGGCGATCACCATGGTTACATTAAAAGAATTAATGCAGGTCTTGCACTTTTAGGACATGAAGAAGGTTTATTAGATATTGATATGATTCAAATGGTACGTCTAATTAAAGATGGCGCTGAAATGAAAATGTCTAAAAGAAGAGGAACAGCTGTTTGATTAATTGATTTACTTGAAATGGTTGGAAAAGATTCATTAAGATACTTTTTATTATCAAAAGCACCTTCAAGTCATATGGACTTTGATATTGATGTTGCTTTACAAAAAAACAGTACTAATCCAATTTATTACATTAACTATGCAACTGCTAGATGTAATAATGTTTTGAAAAAAGCAAAAGATAATAATATTAAAATTGATTCAACCATTGCTTCAGATTTACTTGTAAATGAAAAAGAATTAAACTTAGCTGTTATTTTAGATTCATTTGACTTAACAATTAAAGCCGCTGCAGAACATAGATTGCCAAATATTATTTGTGATTTTACATATAATTTGGCTAAAAAATTCCATTCATACTATGCAGAAGTTAAAATCATTGATGAAGATAATTTAGAGTTATCAAAACAAAGAATTGCTTTTGTAGAAGCAATTTATATTGTTTTATCAAATGCACTTGAATTATTAGGAATTGATGTTGTAAATAACATGTAAAAAACTGTCATTGGCAGTTTTTTATTTTGAAATTTATTTTCTAAAATTTAGAGAAAATTAATTTCAATTCCACTCAATTAAAATTAAATTGTGATTTTAAAAGTGAGGTTATATGAAAAAGTATAAATATAATATAGCAATCCTATTTCTAATAATATTATTATTTCCGTGAATATATTTTAGATCTAAAAAGGCTTTTAAAACCTTTTCATCATTTTGTTATAGTTATCCAAGAGAAGGTCTTGTTGATGGTGTTGAGTTTAATAGTATTGATACATTTTACAATGACATAAAAAACAAGAATATGAAACCTTCAAAAATCACAATAACAGACTTAACAGAACAAGTTATTTACGACAAACAAAATCGTCAAATAAGTTGTTTAAAATTGGTGAACAAAACATCAAATAAGTGGGTAATTGGTCTTCATGGATGAACGGAAAATAAATATTTAGCTTTAAGGTTAGTAGAACATTACTGATTAAATGGCTATAATGTTTTGACCTTTGACTCATTTGCACATGGAAAAACTTATGGTCAAAAAACAGACATAGGTTTATCTACTATAAAAATAATCGATACATTGATTGAACATTTGTTTGATCAATATGAAGTTAAGAGTATTGGATTAATTGGCAATAGTATGGGAGCTTCAACCTCTGTTTTATATGGTCAAAAAGGATTATATAAAAATCAAATAAAATGGATAATTGCAGATTGTGGTTTTGATAATATTATTTATCAATATCGCCATTATGTAAGTCAAAATATTGTGAAGCAAAAATGATGAACTTGTACATTATTTTTTGGACTTAAATTTAATCGTCAAACAAAAACTAAACAAACCAGATATGATGTTGTCAAAGATATAAAAAAATCAAAAATGGCACACTATTTTATTCATGGTTTAAACGATACTTTTATTCCTTATTCAATGAGCGAAAGAATGTATAGACAAAAAATTAAAGGCGAACAAGAAATTTATTCAAAATTGTGATTAACACCAGGTTCAGAACACGTCAATAGTATTGTCGATCATACAAATGAATATATCAAAAATACTCTTTTATTTAGTAATGAAAGTGAGAACATTTAATATGTCTTTAAATAAAAAGTTTGGCTTTTGATCAACATTGATGATGATGTTGTCAGCAACTCTTGGAGTTAGCCTTTTAGTATCGTTTAATTTAGTATTTAATATGGCTCAAATGAATCCTATCTTGATGATTCTAGCTTGAGTAATTGGGGGAATTATAATTCTTCCTGAAACTTTTTTAATGGTTGAACCTTCAATTTCATTTAATGAAAGTGGAACTTCATATGCATGAATTAGAAGAGCACAATGAAAATCTATTGGATTTTCATTTGGATGAATTTTAAATACATTAGTTTCTGCAACAGCTGTTGCAAGTAGTTGTGCTTCAGTATCAAATTTAATTGTTGGATTTATTGGTTTTGGTGACCAAGTTAGTGCAACAGTTATTATGATAATTCAAAAATCAATTGCATTAGGATTATTATTTGCAATTGGTGCAATGCTAATGTTTGTAAAAAATGCAACGACAGTTTCACAATTTGTTGCAACATTTTTTTCAACATTACCAATTTTGGTAGTTTTAATTACAGCAATAGTTTTAGGTTCTATTAAAGATGGAGTATTGGGAGATTCTTCAATTAATGAAAATCTTGGACAAGTATATCTTTCTTCAATTGTAATGATTCCTGCAATTGCAATGACAACATTTGCATATTCAGGAGTTGAAGCACCAACTTATATTGTTGAAGAAATTAAAAATCCTGAAAAAAATTTACCTAAAGCAATTATTATTGGAACAATTATAGTAATTGTAGTTTATGTAATCTATGCATTTGCTTTATTAACACTAACAACGACTCAAGATGAAATGGCAGGGGGATCTGCTATGAGCATGATGTCAAAAGTCCCTGACTGAGTAAAAATGATGTTCAATATTTTTGCAATTGTATTATTTATTGCATCAATCAATACATTTTTAGTTTATCAATCAAGATTAATATATAAAATGGCTGAAAGTGGAGATTGTTTTAGTGTATTTACAAAAACCACTAAATCTACTCAACAACCTTATTTAGCAATGCTTTTATTAATGGCATTTGCTTCATTTTATGTATTATTTCACCAAATAATTGATATGCTTCAATATTTTTCATTAGCAGTTAGCTTTTTAAAAATGTTAATGGTATCTGCAATTATTAAATTGCGTTTAAAAGATAAAGACTATAAAAAAGTTTATAAAGACTGAGTATTTTGATGCTTAGTTGTGACTGCATATGCAACTTGTCTATTGACTCTAATGGGGGCAATGTATGGAGCATACTTGCAAATTCAAGCTTATGGAATTGTTGAAATTTGAAAACCGCTTGTAACATTTACAATTATCTTTGGATTTATTATTGGAGGTTTTGTAAAAACAAAACTTGAAAAGAAAAGAATTCAAAATAAAAAAATTCAAAATAAAAAAATAGTAGAATAATCTACTATTTTTTTATATTTAATTATTTTTTGAAGTAGTTTAATCCAAGAACTTCTAAACCAGCTAATGTAATAAAGTTATATGGTTTATTAAAGTGAGGCAAGAAGAAGATATCAACTAATGGTAATTCATCAATTGTTAAACCTTTTTGTACTGCTAATGCAAACATATACATTACTTCAGTATGGTTATTTTGTGATGCAACTTGTGCTCCAACAATTCTTCTTGATTCTTTTTCTCAAACAATTTTGATGTATACATCTTTGTAAGTTGACATAAATTCAGGTCTATCTGAATCTTTAAACATTTTTTCTTCAACTTCGATTCCAAAAGCATCTGCTGCATTTTTTGATAATCCTACAGCGGCCATTTTTCATCCAAATACTTCAATTCCGTTTGCTCCAGTAAATCCTGGACCTTCTAATGCATTTCCTTTAACAATATTTACTGCAGCCATGATTCCAGTTCTTACAGCAGTAGTTGCTAAAGCAATTTGCATATCTTTTTTCATTGAAGCATTGTAAACTTGTGAACAATCTCCAACAGCATAAATATCTGCATTTGATGTTTGAGCAAATTCGTTAGTTTTAATTGCTCCTCTTTCATCTAAATCTACAATTCCTTTTAATTGTTCAGTTTGAGGTTTAACTCCAACTGAAAATACTACGTAATCAACTTCGATTTCACCTTTATCTGTAATAACTTTAGTTACTTTTCCATTTTCACCTTCGAATTTAACAACTTTTTGATTTAAAGCAACGTTTACTCCGTTTGCTTTCATTTCATTTTCCACTAATGAAGTAAATTCGTGATCATAATATACAGGCATAATTCTGTCGGCAATATCCACTAAAGTAACTTCTTTTCCAGCTTCTTTAAATGCATCAACTAATTCAACACCGATGTATCCAGCACCAATTACTGCAATTTTTTTAATATCTTTATTATTGTTTGCAGCTTTAATAGCTTGAGCATGGTGATAGTTTTTACAGATTTGAACGCCTTCTAAATCAATACCTTCAATTGGAGGCACGATTGGTCATGTTCCTGTAGCAATAACTAATTTATCATAGTTATCATCAAATTCTTTTCCAGTTTTTAAGTCTCTAACCTTAACAGTTTTATTGTTAGCATCAATTGAAACTCATTCATGTTCCATTTTTACATTTATGCCTTCTTCTTTTAAAATTTCAGGGTTAGCATAGAATAATCCATTTGGATCTTTTACTTCGCCTTTCACTCATAAGGCAATTCCACAACCTAAGAAAGAAATGTTATCATTTCTATCATAAGTTACGACTTCCATGTCTGGGTTTAGTCTTTTTAAAGTTCTAACAGTTGTAGTTCCAGCATGGTTTGTACCTATAACAATAGTTTTCATTTTTATATCTCTCCTCTAATTTATTTATTTTACTATATTATAATAATATATTATTAGTGGAAAAATATTGTTAATTTAATTTAATGTTTAAAAATTATTCCACTAATTAGTCTTTTTTAAAAGAATATTTATGATTTATTTTTAATTCTATTAAAGAATAGACAAGGAATAATTATATTAATAGACATTGTTACAAGACTTAAAATTAATCAGAAATTATAGTCATTTACAATAAAACTATGTTTTCAAATTACAGCTTGAAACAAACTTGGAATAAAACCAAATAAATATTCAAGAATTAGAATGAATAAGGACTCAACTAGTAATGTTAAACAAATTTTTCATTTCTCTAATCCGATTCTGTATAAATTATTATTACTTGAAATTTGATCTTCAAAGTATAAATATAGATTGTTAAAGATTAAAATTATGCTATATAAAGAAA
Organism: Spiroplasma culicicola AES-1; assembly: GCF_000565175.1. Lineage (NCBI taxonomy): Bacteria > Bacillati > Mycoplasmatota > Mollicutes > Entomoplasmatales > Spiroplasmataceae > Spiroplasma > Spiroplasma culicicola. The sequence goes on from NZ_CP006681.1 coordinate 225,376, forward strand.
TAAATACTGCAAGTACTACTGAAGCATCAAGTAATGAATAATAATAAATTTCATTTAACGGATCTGCGTTATAAATAGTGTCATTGGCAGTTGGAACTAATGAATTTACACCAAAATTTAAAAATGAATAAGTAATTATTATTAATAAAAATATTTCAAAATTTTTATTGGTATTTTCTTTTAGACGATTAAAAATTAGTTTTAAGAATAATACTTTAGAAAATATTTTAGACATTACTCATCAAATGCTAAATAAGATATATTTTCCTAAACATTGCATTGCGATGAAAAAGAAGATACCTCCAAAAAGATATAAAACAACTTCATCAAAGAAAATAATCAAAGTAATGTATGAAGCTAAAAAAATTAAACCAATTATAATAGTAAAAATGTGTTTCTTTTTAAACTTTTCTAATGTTAGATTTAAGTTTGACATTGAAATATTTTTAAGGTTACTAGTTGCAGAATCAAATACTTTCATTAAAAATAAACTAGCAACTATGGTAAAAGGAATCAGTAGAGCAAAATAGTTGACAATTTTATATTCTGGTCCTATTACATTATGACTTGTAAATAATTTAATAATTCAATTTGTTGCTATAATGTTGAAACCAAAACCAATAATGATGGCAATAGCCATTAATGATAAGAATTCCAATAGAAGTGCTTTATAAATTTGATTATGACTTATACCTATAATTCTTAAATTAATAAGTGTTTTTTCGCGTACTTTAAAGTTCATTTTAATGATTCTGATAGTTAGTATTATTGCCATTAAAGCGGTTACTGATGGAATAATAATAAATACTAAAGTTGCATGGTTAGTTTCAATTTCATTTAAAAAAATAGACAAAAATAAATTTAACGATGACATTAACACTATTACAGTAATAATAAAAGTAAATAAAATAATGATATTAGATTTAAAATAAAGCTTAAAAAAATTAATTGCTAATTTCATTATGCAGACTTTCTAATTTATTTAAAATTTGCTTTTCAGTTAAATCTTGAGTATTTACAATATCATTAATATTTTTATTATTTAAAAAAATTATTTTATTCGTTTGTAGTGCCACATAGGGGTCATGGGTTACGATGATTAATGTTTTTGAAAATTCTTGTGCATTTTTTACTAATTCATTGATTATTTCATTTCTTGTTAAAGGATCAAGAGCACCTGTGGGTTCATCTGCAAAAATTAATTTATTGTTTCCTATGATACTCCTAGCAATGGCCACACGTTGTTTTTGCCCTCCACTAAGTTGGGTTATTTTATTTTTTAAAATTTTGTCTATTCTTAATTTTTTTATAAGTAAATCAACTTTCGCTTTATCAATACTAATTTTGTTAATATCTTCAATAAAAGTTATGTTGTCTCTTACTGATAAAAAATCAACTAATTTATAATCTTGAAAGATATATCCTATGTTTTGAGATCTAAATTTTGTTAATTGTGAACCTTTTAAAGTATTGATTAAAACTTCATTAATATTGACAGTTCCTGAATTTATTTCTTCTAAACCAGACATAATATTTAGTAAAGTTGTTTTTCCAACACCACTATTTCCCATAATGGCTATAATTTCATTTTCTTGGATTTCTAAATTAATATTTTCTAATATTTTATTTTTTGTTACATCTTTTAATTCAATTATTTTTTTCATTTTTTACCTCTATCTAAATTTTTATAAATTTTATATTTTTGTAATTAAAAAATTTTTAGATTTTATTCTAAAATTTATAAAACTTAGATAGTTGTATTACCCAATAAGTATTTCTTATTTTGATATAAGATATTTATTTTTGCAGTTTGTAAATATGAAAGTAACGTGTACTTCTTATTATTAATAATTATTGTTGATTCTACTTGAATATCATTTTCTTGCTTATTTTTATTTAATATAAAAATAATTAGACTAGTTTGTCATATAAAAAAATTGAAAGTTATTAGTTTAATCAAAACCAAAATTTTAATTAAACTAATAATATTGCTATTAGTTTTTAATAGAAAATTAAGGCTTAATATAAAGAATAGATAACCAAATGTTAATATAAGACTTATTATAGATAAGACTAAAAAGGTTTTAGTTAGTGTTTTCAATCTATTTTTAGTAAATAAAATTTTTATAAGAGTTTTAATTACTATGAAAAATAAATAACCAATCAAAAATAACCCAATTAAATTAGTTACATATAAAAAAAGTAAAATGATTTGCCAAGTTAATCAGTTATTTTTTAATTTTGATTGTAGCATACTATTACTCCTTTTAATTTCATAAAATATATAATAACATATATTATTTAGTTTTTTCTTGTAAAATATTTAATAAAGAGGTAGTTAATATGTTTTTGAGAAGCACAACTGATTTAAATTATTATTTAAAACGTTCAAACTTTATTAAATATTTGGATGAAGATAATATAAGTTATAAAACTAAATGATATATAAGAAAACTTGAAAAGAAAATTGCTGATCGCAGTGTTTTTAATAGTTTTAAATACTGAGTTTTATGAAGATGAATCAATAAAAATTTCGAGTTTAGTGAGAGGTTTAGTGTAAAATTAAAAAGAAATATTAAGAAACTACATTTAAATTTAAATTATCGTGAAGAAAACTTTATCAATGAACTTGATGAATTATTATTTAATTCATGACGTCCATTAAAAGAGTTTCCTGTTAAATTTGAGTTAGAAAAAAAAGAGAAAATAAATTTACTACAGTCAAATGTTAATGTCCATAAAATTTTAAAAGATGATAAGTTAGAAATGCAAGGCAAATATGATTTGTATTTTTCAAATAAAAAGATTTATTTAACAAATGAAAAACAAAAAATAAGTCGTCAATTCTTGTACAGTGATATTAAAGCTGTCGATGTTAAACGTTATGGTACAATTATCAACGTAAGTGAAGAAGTTTATTTATTTAGGGGAAAAAACAGAATACTAACATATGTTCTTTTGCAAAGAATGATACCAAGTATGAAGTTAAATATTGAACAAATAGTTAATTTATATGATTATTTTGATTATTGAAATACACTATTAAATAAATTTAATTAGAAAAAGGGGTACACACATTATGAATATTATTATTGTAGACAACAATCAAGAAGTAGGCTCAACTACTGGAGAAATGATTTTAGAAAAAGTAAGACAAAATCCAAATACAATTTTGGGATTGGCAACAGGAAGTTCACCAATTTCAACATATGAATATGTTGTGAACAAAACTGAACAAGAAAATATTGATTGATCAAATGTTATTACATTTAATTTAGATGAATACAAAGGATTAGCTCCAGAACATGACCAATCATACAGATACTTTATGAATGAAAAGTTATTTGACAAAATTAATATTAAAAAAGAAAATACATTTGTTCCAAGTGGATTAATTGATACAGACGAAGAAGCAAATAAATATGATGATTTAATTGCTTCAAAAGGTGGAATTGATCTTCAATTATTGGGAATTGGAACAAATGGTCACATTGGATTTAATGAGCCAGGAACAAGTTTTGATTCAATTACTTCAATTGTTGACTTAACAAAATCAACAATTGAAGCTAATGCAAGATTCTTTGCAAGTGAAGCAGATGTACCTACTCAAGCAATTTCAATGGGATTAAACTCAATTATGCAAGCAAAAGAAATTGTTTTAATTGCAATTGGAGCAAATAAAGCTGAAGCAATTTATGAATTAGCAAGAGGAAAATTCTCACCAGAATGACCATGTACTATTTTACAAAACCATCCAAACGTAACTTTAGTTTTAGACCAAGAAGCTGCAAGTAAATTACAATAATTTATAGAAAACACTCTTTTAAAAAGAGTGTTTTTATATTTTTTGCTATTTCATAATTTCATTTTCTCTAAGTTTTGTAAGAGCATAATGTTAAAATTTTAAAGTATAGTAAATAGGAGTGGAAAAAAATGAGAAAACAAATTATTGTTGGAAACTGAAAAATGTTTAAAACAAATTCACAAGCAGTGGAATTTGTAAAAAATATTGATTCACAAGTTGAATCAAATTCAAACTTAATAGCGGGGATTGCAGCACCAGCTGTAATGTTAAGTGATTTAACAAAAGTTGCAAAAAACATTAAAATTGCAGCACAAAACTGTTACTTTGAAGCTGAAGGGGCTTATACTGGAGAAATTTCAATTCCAATGTTAAAAGATATTAACGTTGAGTACGTTGTAATTGGACATTCTGAAAGAAGAGATATTTTTGGAGAAACAGATCAAATGATTAATTCAAAAGTATTAGCATTATTAAATAATCAAATGACTCCAATCTTATGTTGTGGAGAAAGCTTAGAAATTTATGAAGCTGGAACAACAATGGAACATGTTAAAGCTCAATTAAATGCAAATTTAAATGGAGTTAGTGCACAAGATATGACAAAAGTAGTTATTGCATATGAACCAATCTGAGCAATAGGAACTGGAAAAGTTGCTACACCTGAAATTGCACAAGAAGTATGTAAAAACATTAGAGAACATATTGCAAGTATGTACAATCAAGAAGTAGCAAATGAAGTTCTAATTCAATATGGTGGAAGTGTTAAACCAGAAAACATTAAAGATATTTTAGATCAAGCAGATATCGATGGTGCATTAGTTGGTGGAGCTTCATTAGTTGAAGAATCATACTTAGGATTAATTAAATAATTTATAAGATGAGCAATATTAAATTAATAGCATTAGATATGGATGGAACTGCATATGCTACTTTAGGAAATTATGTTAAAGAAAACATTGAACCAATTAATCAAGCAATTAAAATTGGTAAAAAAGTTGTTTTTGTAACAGGAAGACCAGTTCATGCTGAAGTAAATAAATTTGAAGTTTACGAATTTGATAAAGATGAAGCAATTATTGCTGGTTTTAATGGAGCATTAATTTTTGATATTAAAAATGACAGAATTATTGATCAAAAACCAATTCCAAAAGAATTAGTTACAAAAGTATTTGAAGTTACAAGAGATCCCAAATTTGCACAAGTAGAAGTTTGAGGGTACTCAACTAATTTTGATGTAGCATTTGTCAATATGGATGTTGAAAATACATTTGGTTTAAAACATGAAACTGCCTTCTTTCACGGAAGACTTGAAATTGTGGACCAAAATTCTAAATTAACTGATTGTTTTAAATTTATTGTAAGTAATGTTGATCAAGAATACATTGATTTATTAAAAGAACTTGGTTTAGAAGTGGCTTGACATCCTGGAAGTATGCACGCAGAAGTGAATATTAAAGGAATTAACAAAAAATATGCTTTGGAATTTTTAAAAGATTATTATTCATTGGAAATTGAAAATATTTTAGCAATGGGTGATGGTGCAAATGATATTCCTATGTTGGATTATGCAGGGCTTTCAATTGCCCCTGCAAATGCGAATGATACAGTAAAAGCACATGCAAAAATTGTTATGAGAGAAACAAATATTGAGGGTGCTGTTGCCAGAGCATTATATAAATATGTTTTAGGAGAATAAAAAATGAAAGCAAAAAAACCAGTAGTTTTAGCTATATTAGATGGTTGAGGACTTGCAGAACCTGGAAAAGGAAATGCAGTAATCGAAGCTAATATGGAATTTATTGAAGGCTTAAAAAAAGAATATCCATGAGTTGAAGCACATGCGAGTGGAGAATGAGTGGGACTTCCTGAAGGACAAATGGGAAATTCAGAAGTTGGTCATATTCATTTAGGAGCTGGAAGAATTAAATATGAATCATTATCTTTAATTAATAAAGCAATTAAAGATGGAGATTTTGAGAAAAATAATGTAATCAATAATGCAATCGAAAATTGTAAAAAAAATAATAGTGCATTCCATATTATGGGATTATTCTCTGATGGGGGAGTTCACTCACACATGAACCATATGTTTGCAACATTTAAAGCTGCTGCAAAAGCTGGTTTAACAGAAATTTATGTTCATTTATTTACAGATGGTCGTGATACTAAACCAACTGTAGCATTAAATTATTTAAAAGAATTGAATGCTTTATTTGAAGAATATAAAGTTGGTCAAGTTGGTTCAATTTCTGGACGTTTCTATTCAATGGATAGAGATAAAAGAATGGAAAGAACTGCTGAAGGATACAAATCTCTAGTAGATAGAACTTGTGAAAATTCATTTACAGATCCAGCAGCATATATTCAATCACAATATGATAATGGTAAAGATGACGAAGGAATCTTGCCAGCATTTAATATAAGTGCACCAAATGGTTATGTTAAAGCAAATGATTCAGTTGTATTTGCAAACTTTAGACCTGATAGAGCTATTCAAATGGCAAGTGCATTTACAAATAATCAATATACTGCATGACAAGATCCAACATTTTCAGGCTTAACATTCTTAGGAGATAAAATCTTTTTTGTAGCAATGATGGAATATTCTGAATCTGTTAAAACAAGCAACGTTGCATTTAAAGCAATTGAAGTTGTTAATGGGTTGGGAGAATGATTGAGCAAAAAAGGATATAAACAATTAAGAATTGCAGAAACAGAAAAAATTGCTCACGTTACTTTCTTCTTTGATGGGGGAAAAGACTACTTTAAAAATGGTCTAGCAACTCCTGATGAAATTAAACTTGAGGGAGCTTCAATTGATTTAATAGCTTCACCAAAAGTTGCAACTTATGACTTAAAACCAGAAATGTCAGCTGTTGAAATAACAGATCAATTAGTAAAACAAATTAAATCTAATGAATATGATGTTATTGTTTTAAACTATGCAAACTGTGATATGGTTGGACATACTGGGGTTTTAGAGGCAGCTATTAAAGGTGTTAAAACTTTAGATGATCAATTAAAAAGAGTTTATGAAGCAACTCAAGAAACTGGAGCAGTTATGATTATTACTGCTGATCATGGTAATGCAGAAATTATGATTGACCAAGAAGGTGGACCAAATAAAAAACATACAAGTCAACCAGTACCAATCATTATTACTGATAAAAACTTAACTTTAAGAGAAAAAGATGCAGCGATTGCTGATGTTGCACCAACAATTTTAGAAATTATTGGTGAAGAAATTCCTGCAGAGATGACTCAACCAAGTTTAATTAAAAAATAATTGATAATATATCAATTATTTTTTTATTTTATGAAAAAAATTTTTATCTCTTTAAAAAGATATGCCCTAAAATATGATTCAAATTAAAAGAGACTTATTTTTTTATAAAAAAAATTTTCATTTTAAACTTAGTAAATGTTTTTTTTCAAAAAGTTAAATATAATATCAATGTAAATTAATTTGGCCAACTTGTATAAGTCAACATAAAGGGTTGATGTATCTACAGTGAAACCTATTTCGCTACTATAAGTTTGCAAGTTTAAGCCCGATCGGTTTACATCTATATAATCGAAGATGAAATAAAACCTGCATGAATTTTAGTGATAATTTAATAATAGGATCATTAATTTAAGTAGACATGAATTAATGATCAAGTAAACAATAAATAATATAATAACAACCTTTAATATGCTGACTCCCCGTTCCTTTGTCAGCCTTTCTACAATTTTTATAATGTGACTCCTTTGTGTTCTTATAAAATTATTCTTGTTTCTTTGTAATTTAAAGGTTTTATTTCAAAAAAAATCAGTTCTTAGTGAACTGATTTTTTATTATCAACCATTATTTAAAATTTTTCTTGCATGGACTGCTTTTTCAATGTTAATAATTGCATGCATTGCTTCATAGAATCCTGAAATTAGGTTTCTAATTTTTGTTTCATATCAACAACAATCTCCTGCAGCATAAATACCTTTAACAGATGATTCCATGTGATAATTTACAATAATTTTATTTAGCTTATTTGTATCAAATTCTAATAAACCTAATAATTCTTTTTTAATTGTTTGTCCAAATTGAACAATAATATGATCAAATTCAATTTCAACACTTTTACTTTCATCTTCTGGGTGAACTAATTTAAGTTTTTTAGCAATTTCACCATCTTCTTCTGTAATTGAATCAAATAAGTAAGGAGTTAAGAATTTAACACCATTTTTTTCTGCAAAAGTAATGTTTCCAGGTTTTGCTCTAAATTCATCTCTTCTATGAACAATTGTAATTGATTTTGCAATTGGAGCCAAATCATTTGCTCAATCAATTGCGCTATCTCCACCACCAAAAATTACTACATCTTTATCTTTATATTGATTTGTATCTTTAACTGAGTAACAAACATTTTGATAGTTTTTATCACATAAACGTATTGGAGTATAAATCCCAATTCCATCAGTAAAAACAATTCTTTTGTATAAATGTTCAGTTTCATCTGAAAAACTTACTCTAAATCAATTTTCAAATAATTCAACATCTTCATCTGGTTGTATGGCAACAATTTTTGTAATTCTAGTATTAAATTTAGTTTCAATCATATCTTCATCTTTTTTGATTGTTTCATACATTTGATCCATTCCTTCTTTTCCAAGGATTTTTGGAATAGCAGGAAAATTATAAATAAATTTTTCTGGATAATTTGAAACAACTTGGCCACCATAACTTTGGTTAGCTTCAACAACTGTACCAGTTAAGTTTAAATCAGCTGCCATTTTTCAAGCATATAATCCTGTGGGCCCACACCCAATTATAAGTACATCTTTTATCATTTTATTGTCACCTCTATAAAAAAAATTATATCATATATATGTCTATGAGGGAGGACTTAGTATGTTAATTTCATCAATAAATGAACTTGATAAAATTGTTGACCTAGTTGTCAATGAGTGTAAAGCAAATGTTTGTCTATTATTAGATGGTGATTTAGGAGCTGGCAAAACTACTTTTAGTAAAGTTTTATTAAAACGTCTTGGAGTTCAAGAAAATGTGAGTTCTCCTACATTTGTAATTATGAATCAATATCAAGGAGAAAATAATTTGAATATTAATCATATGGATGCTTACCGATTAACTTATGAAGAAGAGGTTGACATGTATTTAGATTATTTTTTTGAAGCATTCAATATTGTTGAATGAAGTCAAAATATTGATATTGATTATGAAAAGTACTTTAAAGTAATTAAAATTAAAATAACAATTATTGATGAAAATAGTAGAAATTTTGAAATTAAAGGAGTTTAGGTTATGAATTTATTTATCGATACATCAAATAATAAATTAATTATTATTTTAGAGCAAAATAATCAAATTATCGATCACTTATTCTTAGATAATCAAACAAGAATAAGTGATATTGCTTTAGAAAAATTACATGATTTTTTAAAACAAAATAACTTAACAATCAAAGATATTAAAGATTTTTATTTAACAGTTGGTCCAGGGAGTTATACAGGAGTAAGGGTTGCAGTTACTATTATCAAAACTTTAAAGACAATTGATAATTCAATTAATGTTTATACAATTAGTTCATTAGCTTTTCAAGCAGGAGCAAAAAGTGCAATCAGTTTATTAGATGCACGTGGTAATAAATTTTATATGGGAATTTATAAGAATAAAGAATGTATTATTGTAGATCAATTAATTCCTACTGATTATTTAGAAAATTTTACTGACGAGTTTCAAGGATTTGATGTTTTAAAAGATTATAATGGTATTGATTTTAATGAAAATTTCTTAAATTTAAAAGCTAATTTTAAATTAGTTAATGATATTGAAGAAATTGAGCCACAATATATTAAACACTTTATTTAATAAAATTTAAATTAATCAAAATATGTATAAATTAATAATATAAATTTATGCAACGTGCAAAAAATTTTATAAAATATTAATAAGGAGAAGAAATGGATGATAGAAATTAAGGAGTTAACAAAAGATTTTCGTAATAAAAAAGGTATATTTAACATTTCCATAAATATTGAGACTAATGAAATTGTTGGTATAGTTGGAGATAATGGAGCTGGAAAGTCCACTTTAATTAAGACAATTTTTGAAGAGTATAGTAAAGATAGTGGTCATATAATTTATAATGGAGATAGTTTAAATAGAGAAATAATAAAAAAGTTTGAATTTTTTCCAGATCAAAGTATCTATCCTAAAAATATTAAAATATATGACTTTGCATACTATTCAGCTTTGTTGTCTGGCTTGAGAGAAAACGAAATTAAAATAAATTTAGAACAATTATTTGAAGCATTAGATTTAGTTGATTATAAACAAAAGACTTTTAATGACTTATCTGCAGGAATGCAAAAAAGAGCCCTGTTGATAATTTGTTTAGTTTCAAATCCAAAAATAATTTTTATGGATGAACCCACAGCAAATTTAGATGTGAATTCAAGGATGGAATTCATGGAACTAATTAAATTTTTAAAGAAATGAAATAAAACAGTAATAATTACAAGCCACATAATTGATGAATTGCAAACAGTCATTGATAAATTAGTAATAATTGAAGAAGGTTTCTTGAAATATTGCAGTAAATTTGATAATAAAGTTGAAAAAATTAAAGACATTTATTCTAAACATTCAACTAAAAAAGCAAAATTAAAAATTGATAAGGTGGATTTTTTAAATGAAAGATAAGATAAGATACAGTGATTTTTTTATCATCTATTGATTTAATTTCAAAAAAATACTTTCAAGAACAAAAGTTTTAATTTATTCTTTTTTTATTTTTTTTAATATTATTTTTTCTATTTTACTTATTTATTTATCAAAAGATAGAACACATTCAACTGTCAATTCTATTTTTATATTTAATATTATTAATATCTTATATTTATCAGTATTTAATATTTTTTCTATTACAAATTTTATTAATATAGAAAAAGAAACAGGCATCTATAATTTAGAAAGAAGAAAAAAAATTAAAAAAACAACACAATTCTTTTCTAAATTATTTGTAAATAGAACAATAACAATGTGTTTTATTAGTATACAAATTATATTGTTAAGTATTATTTTTATACCTTTTGTTGATTCTTATCAAAACTATAATTTAATTTATAATAAATTGTTATTAGGTTATTGTGCCTCGTATTTATTTGATCTAGGTTTTATGGCTTTTTTAATACTTATTACATCTATTTTTAAATTAAGAACCTCAATAATTATTTCTTCTTTTATAGCATCTACTTTTCTTCTAAATCCAATTTTAGGGGGAATGATGCCACAAATAATTAATGGTGAAAATATATCATATTTAACAAATTCATATCAATATAATAGAATTTATTTTAAATCTGAATTGATTAAATTAATTGATAAATATCCGAATGGATTTACTAAAAAATTAATGGATTCAAGAAAAGAAATTGAAAATGATTATGAATATATTTCAAATTCAAATAAAGAAACAAAAATTGATGAAATTTTTAAAAAGATTATAATTGATTTAAGTTATTTTAGCGGTAGAACATTTGATTTGAAAATTATTATAAAAGAATTTATAGAAGAATTAAAGGAAACATTAGAAGATAATTCAGAATATATTAGTTTATTAGATTCAATAGATTACAAATTAAATGTTCAAAATCTTGGAAAAGATTTATTATTTGAAATTTTTTATGAACTAAATAATTCAAAAGAAATAATTGAAACCAAAGAAGAATTAAATAAAACTATTTTGAATAAATTTGCAAAAATTTATTCAAAATCAGAAATTAAAGAATTAAATAATTTAGTTTATCAATGATATTTTAGAACAGATATTTCACTTCAAACCCAAAAAATTAATAATTTATTTTCTGATTTATATAGTAACCTAAAAATTGACGATTCAACAAGCAAAGCACAACTTAATAATTGAATGACTAATAGATTAATTAATCAAAAAGATGAAAATTGATTAACTCAAGAATATACATTTTATCTTTTAGGTTTATTAAATAATGTTTTTGATTTCAATACAAATTATTTTACAAATATCCAAGAAAATGCAGATTGAATAAATTCTTCATCATTTGGTGTACTCTCAGTAGTTTCACCATGAACTACTTTTAATATGTTCCAATTTTATAATGTAACTAATAGAACAGATTATTTAACAATTGATATGCAAAGTAAATCAAATATAGACTTATATATTCCAGTTTATTTTGATCTTACAATTAATGGAGAATTAAAATTTCCTTTATTAGGTTCCTACATGATAAATGAAGAATATAGTAATAAAAATTATGATTTATATAAAAAGGAAAAAGTTATATATTTATATATTAATTATTTAGTTTTATTTTCACTGATTTTATTAGCATTATTTTATGGTTATTCAAGATATTAAAATATCACTGGGTTGGATTGTGGAGGGAAAGAAAGGATATTAGTTAAGTGAAAAAACTATTATCAATATTTAGTTCATTATGTTTACTTGGAATGAGCTCAAATATTCAAGCATACTCTTTTCAAGAAAAAAATTCAATTTATGATATTGAATATTCTTTAGATTATTCTGTTTCAAAAGATTTAGAAACTTATGCTTATAGAAAAAATAATCAGAAATGACAATCTGTAGAATCAGGAGCTTTTTTCTTATTTAATGTTAATGAGTTAAATAGACATGTAACTTGAGATATTTTATATAATAATACCGTAAAAATGGTTTTTCAAGGTTACTTAAAGGTAAGAATTGGTGGTACTGGTGCTATTGAAAATATTAAATATTCAGGTGATCTAGCTGTTAAAAAAAGTAAGGATGAAATTCAGGGTAAAATTAATCTTTATGAATACAGTAAAGAAGGTTTGGCAATGCAAGAAGTAGGCGCTGGAATAGAATATTCAATTGATAAAAATTTAGATTTATATGTATCAACTTATGCTTATGCTGGCTCATATTGAGCGACTTCTTCGTGTGAGGCAAATGCCTTTATAACAGATATTAGAATAACAACAATTTTATATTAGTATAAAATAAAATAACTTTGGTAAATTACAATATCAAATTAAAAATTGTAGTATGCCAATGTTATTTTTTATTAATAATGTTTTGAAGCAGTTAATTACTCAAAAATTCAATAAAAATAAGATTTTTATAAAAAAATTGTTATAATTTTTTTGTATGGATTGATACTCAAGTTGGTGAAGAGGGCACCCTGCTAAGGTGCTAGGTCGGGCAACCGGCGCGAGAGTTCGAGTCTCTCTCAATCCGCCATTTTAAGACACTTAACCAAGCACTAAATTTAGTGCTTGGTTTTTTATTTGACTAAATTAATGTATTATATAACATATAAGAACAAGCAAAAGGAGATTTTATTATGGCAAAAGAAATTGAAAAAGACATAGATTTAAAAAAGGAATCCCCGAAAAAAGGATTGTTTCAAAAGTTATTTGCAGCAAAAGCTGAGCAAAAAAAAGTATTTCAAATAATTAAAACTAAAAAAAATGAAAACTTATATTTTTATACAGATGTAAACAATATTTTATTAATTCTTGAAAATGGAATTAGGCTAGTAAAGGAACAAAAATTAAGAAGTGATCAAGAATATATTGTTTGAACATACTTAGAAAATAATAATTCAATTGGATTAGAATTTGATTCATCAACAAGAGCTCATTTTTGAAAATGAGCTAGTGAAGCTAAAGTTGATGTTGAAAAAATTTCAGTTGTGGGAATTGATCCACATAAATTAGCTAAATTGACAAAAAAAGATTGAGCTTTAGATAATGTTGGCAATATTGTTTATGTTTATGAAACAATACCAGTTGAAGCTATTGATTTTATTATGATTAAAGATAAATCGAATTTAAAACGTATTCAAACTTATGTTGAAGCCAATGATATTAACATTGATGTTTTCTTTGGTGAAACAGGAAACATTGAAAAGAAAAATAAGGGAGATAAAAAATAATGTCAAAAAAAATGGAAAAAATCACATCTAGAGATGTTGATTTTGCACAATGATACACTGATGTTGTCAAAAATTCAGGTTTGATTGATTATGGACCAGTTAAGGGGACTATGATTTTTAAACCATATGGTTATGCAATTTGAGAAAATATTCAAAGAATTATGGATGCACAATTTAAAAAACTTGGAGTTACTAATGTTTATTTTCCTTTATTAATTCCTGCAAGTTTATTTAATAAAGAAAAAGACCATATTGAAGGTTTTGCTCCAGAAGTGGCGACTGTTACAAAGGTGGGCGATAAAGTATTGGCAGAAGAATTATATATTAGACCAACTAGTGAAACTTTAATAGTTGATCATTTTGCCAAAGAAGTTAAATCATATAGAGATTTACCACTTTTATATAATCAATGAACAAGTGTTATGAGATGAGAAAAAACTACTCGTCCATTTTTAAGAAGTAGTGAATTTTTATGACAAGAAGGTCACACAATTCACTCATCAAAAGAAGAAGCAAGAAACTTTACTTTAAATATTTTAGATTTATATGCAACTTTTGCTCGTGAAACTCTAAGTCTTCCAGTAATTAGTGGAAGAAAAACTGAAAAAGAAAAATTTGCAGGAGCAAAAGAAACATATACAATTGAAGCCTTAATGTATGATGGACAATCTTTACAATCTGGAACAAGTCATTATTTTGAAGATAATTTTGCAAAAGCATTTAATATTAAGTTTCAAAATAAAGAACAAAAAGAGGAATTTGGTTATACAACAAGTTGAGGGATGTCTACAAGAATAATTGGAGCAATTATTATGACTCATGCTGATGATTTTGGATTAGTGTTACCTTCAAAAGTAGCACCAATTCAAGTTCAAATTATTAACATTAATGAATCTGATGAAGTTGTAAATACTTCAAAACAATTATTTGATCAATTAGTAGATGATTATCGTGTCAATATTGATAAAACTGATAAATCATTTGGGTTTAAAATTTCAGAAGCAGAAATCAAGGGAATACCTTTAAGAATTGAAGTGGGACCACGTGATTTAGCAAATGGTGTTGTTACAATTTCAAGAAGAGATATTAGATCAAAAGAACAAATAAAACTTGAAGATGTAAAAACATACATTGATACTCAAATTCAAGAATATGATAAAAATATTTATAATATAGCTTTGCAAAATAGAGAGCAAAGAACTTTTAAAGCATCAACAATTGAAGAATATATGAAATTATTAGATGAAAAACAAGGATTTGTTTTAGTTCCATTTTGTGGAGAAATATCATGTGAAAATGATATTAAAGAAAAAACACAAACAAACTCAAGATGTATTCCTGATGGAGTTGAACAAACTAAATCAAAATGTTTTAACTGCCAAAAAGAATCAAATAATATGGTATATTTTGCAAGAGCATATTAAAAAAACTTCACTTAATGTGAAGTTTTTTTAATATTTAGAATTGTAAACTTAATAAATTTATTTTAGATATTTTTTTATTTCACAAACATTTTTAACAACATATTTAGCGGCATTTTGGACTTCTTTTGAACCTGCGCTCATTGCAAATGAATTATTTGTCATTTTTAACATTTTAATATCATTTCCCCCATCACCACTAGTGTATATATCATTAATATCAATATTGTGAATTTTCATAACTTCTTCAATAGCACTTGCTTTTGAAACATTTTTGTCAATAATTTCTACAGTATGAGAATCTGTTTTTACAATATAAAAATCAGTTAGTTTTTCTTGTAGTTCTAAGTAAAGATGAGCAATACTTTCTTTTGTTCCCATTAAAGTTATTAAACAGATATTTTTATTTGCGCTAATATCTTCAAGCGCAAGACTAAAATCTTGATACTCGGGAACATAAGTTAAAATTTCGGGATATTTTGTAAAGAAATCTTCTAGTTCTTGAATATTAGGACGAGAAAATAGTTTTCTTTTATTTAAATCAACGTAACATATCAGAAAACTATCCTTCAACTTATTTAAAATATCTAATAAGAAAGTTCTTTGCTCTAACTTAATTGGTCTTAAAAAAACTAAATTGCTATCATAGTCAAAAATAGCTGCACCATTATTTGAAACTAAATATTTATATGTTAAACCATTTTGTTTTAACAAATGTTTCATTTCACTTTCCATATTTCCTGTGGCTATATTGAAAATATTGCCGTTATTTATCCATTCATAAATAAAGTTCTTATCAATCTCTAAAACTTTGTGATCATGATTGATGTTAATTGTGCCATCATAATCAGTAAATCATCATTTCATATTTTTTCTTTCTCCTATTTTTCATTCATCACTTTTATTTTATCAATCTTTTCCCACAATTATGTCAACAACAGCTTTAAATTCATAGTGTTTACTATGAGGTACTTTTCTAATATGATAATCTTTAACAACTTCATCAAAAATCATTACAAACTCAGGATCTTGAATATCTTCAAATTCTGGTTTTATGATGAAATAAACTCTTGAAAATGTAAAAATTGGAAAACGTGCAATATATTCAAAGATTTTCTTTTTTAATTCACGATAACGTGGATGAGGTTCTTTCATAATTGCTGCTTTAACTTTAAAAACCATGTCAGTTGCAGCATTAAAAGTTTTAATGTTTGATTCTAATTGATAAATTAATAAATCTAAAAAGAAACCAATTCATTTTTGATAATCAGCACTTTTATCTAACTTTGCAAGTTCTTGATAATATAAAAATTGATCATGTAAAATAGCTTTTGAAATGTAAAAATAAGGTTTACTTGTTAATTGATATTTATTTAAAACAAGATTAAATAAGATTCTCCCAGTTCTTCCATTCCCGTCTGTAAAAGGGTGGATTTTTTCAAAGTATGCATGTGTAATGGCTCCACGAACTAATGCTTCTAAAATAGCACTACATCCTTTAAAAGGTTCACTATCATTTAATCAATCAATAAATTCTTTCATATACTCAGGAACTGCATATGGAGGTGGTGGAAAGTGGTTTGCAATTTGAACTTGCTTAACTCTTCACATTCCTGGACTAGCATTAACAGCATCAACTGACATCATATTTTCAAATAAATCTCGATGAATATCTAAAATTAATTCTTCTGAAAAGACAGGATTTGCTCGGATTCTTTCGTCTGCTTTTTTTAATGAATTGACATAGTTTGATATTTTTTTACTAGTTGGTGTATCTTGAGCTAAAAGTTCGACATCATTTGTATCTATTCCTTCAATCATATTGGAATGACGTGCTTCATATTTTAAAAGTTGCATTGATAAAAATTGTGTGTCAAAAGGTGAGTGATTTAAGTAGTTATTATATTGCATAAATAATTGAATTATTTTTGCAGCTTTTTCTTCAAAAGAAAAAGGATTAAAAGTTATATCTCTAATTGAATACAATTTATCACTCATAATTTACCTCTAAAAAATTTTATTTAAATAATTATACCATAAAAAACCCCTTATTTATTGGTTATATTACTAGAAGTCAGAGTTTATGAGGGTTTTATTATTTTATAAATGTTATATAATAATTTTGTATACGGTTTACCGAAAAATAATTTTAGTTTTGAAAAAAATTATAGATGATATCAATTTTAACCAGAATAAGAATAGAAAGAAGGTGTTGTAATGGACAATCTACAACCCGGCGATCAAGTTCTTATTCATGCATATAAACACAACGGAAATTTATATAGGTCATGAGAAAACGCAACTGTTTTTGAATCAACCGAAGACTATTTAATTTTAATTAATGAAGAAGTGTTAATTACAGAACTTAATGGGAGAAAGTGAAAAACAAATGAACCCGCAATATGATTCTTTTTTAAGAAACACTGATATAACATAATATGTATGTTTAAAGAACGTGGTATAAATTATTATTGTAATTTAGCTTCACCGTATATTATAGAAGCAAATACAGTTAAATATATTGATTACGATTTGGATGTAAAAGTTTTTAATGATGGAAGTTATAAGATTTTAGATTTAAAAGAATTTAATCGCAATCGCATTAGTTATAAATATTCACGCTCAATTATTGAAACTCTTTGAGAGAATGTTGATGAATTAAAACGACTAATTAAGGCTAAAGAAGAACACTTTGACCATGATTATGTTAAACAAAAATGAAAAGAGTATGAAAATATAGATAAATAAAAGCAACTTTATTAAAGTTGCTTTTATTTTTAATTATTACTTTCAAATTTTTGTAGTTTAATTTTAATTTCTTTTCCAGATCGAAATTTAACTTCACCATTTTTACTAATAATTCTGTGACAAGGGATTAGTAGTAAAATAGGATTTTGGGCAACAGCTGTTGCAACAGCACGAATTGCAGTTGGTTGATTAATTCTTTGTGCTAATTGTTGATAAGTTATATATTCTCCATAATCTAATTTCAACATTTCATTTCAGACTTGTTGTCTAAATTTTGTTCCAAAATGATTAAAATCATTTATTTCTAGATTTAATTTCTTTTTATTGAAATAATTTTCAATCAAATCTAGATGTTTTTTATCAATTTTTGTTTCATCTTCAATTAATTCAAATTTATTTTGATCGAATCATGAATAAATTTCATCATTATTTAATCCTAAATAGCAAATTTTGTCTTCATTAACTCCAACTATTAGATTAAAATCATTTATTTTTAATTTTTGATAATATATTGTTTTCATTTATTTGCTTCTTTCATTTTTAAGTTTAAGCATTAAAATTTAATAATTATTGGTTTACACAACCCAGTAATGTAGCATCCAATAAGTCTTTTGCAAACTCAAATTGAGTTTTATATTTAATATCATCTGTAACTTCTCATATTCTTGGTCACATTTTTTCAAAGAATTCTTTATTGTTTTCAACAACACTACCTCCAAGAACAATAATTTTTGGATTTAAAAAGTAAATTGCAGTAGAAATAAATTGTACAAAGCGATTTGCATATTCTTTAAAAAAATCATTAACAATTTGATTACTATTAGAATTTAAAATTTCAAAAGCTTCGCGTGCATCTTTTACATCTAGTCCCAATTTTTGTAATTGCTTTGGAATATTAATTCCACTAGCAAAATATTCAATTCCAGTACGTTCTTTATCATTATTGGAAGTTAATTGTGGATTTGCATTTGCAACTTCACAAGCAGTATTTGAAAAACCTGTAAATATCTTATTGTTAATAACAAAACCACTTCCAATACCAGTTGATACTGTAAAATATAATAAATTATCTGTTTTTCTAATAACTGTTTGTCCCAAAGCAGCTACATTGGCATCATTTTCTAACATTACTTTTACTTTAAATTCTTGTTCAAATAGTTCCTTTATCTTGATATCTTTTCAACCTTTTAAATTTGGTGTTTCAAGAACGATTCCGTTTTTAACATCAAGAGGGCCAGGCATACATATTCCAATTAACTCAATTGTGTCATTAACTTTATTGATGTATTTTTTTAAAGTAACAAAAGTATCATTAAAATCTTTAGCATTAGTTGCAAAAACCTCAAGATCACTTATTTTATTGTCAATAACTTTGGCAATTCTTGTAGAAGTACCTCCAATATCAATTGCTATTTTCATTATTCTTATCTCCTCATATTCTTAATTTTAAATTAATTTTTAAATAGTTTATATTGATAATTATTTTATTTTTTGTACAATTTCACATTTTTGATGACGATAACTATAATAGGGAAATAAAGTTAATTTCCCTTTTAATTGTCGTTTAAGGGAGGAAATATATGAAAAATGACCAAAATAATAAAAATTTTATTCTTAAGAAAGGAATTCAGGTGCACTTTGTTAATGTTGAAGATAATTTCGTGAAACAATGATTATTTCAAGATATTTTTGATGTTGATAAAGACTATATTTTATTTACAACATTTATGGAACAAAAGTTTGATGTAGTTTTTGATCATGTTAACTTGACAGGACTAAATTCAAAAAGCAATGATATAATGCTTATGGAAGCAAAAGAAATTATTGAATTTAATAATTATATTGCTTCTTATAATAAACTAATCACAATAGGTAAAGGTGAACAAATGCCAAAATTAACAAAACAATGTGAAAGACTTTATGCAGAGCAAAAAGTTGAATTGGCTAATCAAAAAGTTGAATTAGCTAATCAAAAACTTATAAATATCAAATATGAAACCGAAATTGAAAATTTAAAATTAGTGCTTAAAAAACACGGAATTGATCCAAATGGTAAATAAAATTATTAAATTAATATATTACAAAAGAATGAGTAGATCATTCTTTTTAATTTCATAAATTATTTTGAAATATATTTAAATAACTTTATTTTCAAGTAAAATTAACTATGAATGTTTTACAAAAAGGGGGCAAATTATGGATAAATCAAAAATTAGAAATTTTAGTATAATTGCCCATATTGATCATGGTAAATCTACTTTAGCAGATCGTCTTTTAGAACTAACAGGTAGTGTTGAAAAAAGAGAAATGCAAGCACAACTATTAGATTCTATGGATATTGAAAGAGAACGTGGAATTACTATTAAACTAAACTCTGTTCAATTAAAATATAAGGCAAAAGATGGAAATGAATATGTTTTTCATTTAATTGATACTCCTGGACACGTTGATTTTACTTATGAAGTTTCAAGAAGTTTAGCGGCTTGTGAAGGAGCTTTACTTGTAGTTGATGCAAGTCAAGGGATTGAAGCACAAACTTTAGCAAACGTATATTTAGCTTTAGATAATGATTTAGAAATTATCCCAATTATTAATAAAGTAGATTTGCCAGCAGCAGAACCAGAAAGAGTTAAAGAAGAAATTGAATCAGTTATAGGGATTGATTGCTCAAATGCTCCAATGATTAGTGCTAAAACTGGTTTAAATGTTGAAGATGTTTTAGAAGCAATTGTCAATTATATTCCTTTTCCATTGGATGCAGATGATTCAAAACCATTAAAGGCTTTAATTTTTGATTCATATTATGATAAATATCGTGGAGTAATGGTTTCAATTCGAATTGTTGAAGGAACTGTTAAAGTTGGCCAACAAATTAAAATGATGCAATCGGGTGCAGTTTATGAAGTAACAGAATTAGGAGTCAAAACTCCTTTTGAAGTTAGAAAAGATTCTTTAGAAGCGGGAGAAGTTGGATGATTAGCTGCTTCAATTAAAACAGTTCGTGATGTTCATGTTGGAGATACAATTACTACAAAAGAAAATCCAGCAACAGAAGCATTACATGGATATAAACAATTAAATCCAATGGTTTATTGTGGAATTTATCCAGTTGATACTGCTAAATATAAGGATTTAAAAGAGGCATTAGAAAAAATTAGTTTAAGTGATGCAAGTTTAGTTTATGAAGCTGAAAGTTCACAATCATTGGGATTTGGCTTTAGATGTGGTTTTTTAGGATTATTACATATGGATGTTATTCAAGAACGTCTTGAAAGAGAATATGACCTAACTTTAATTGCTACAGCGCCTTCAGTAATTTATAAAGTCAATTTAACAGATGGAACAACAATTGAAATAGATAATCCTGCTTTTTTACCTGAACCTCAAAAAATTAATACAATTGAAGAACCGTATGTAAGAGTTTCAATTATGACTCCAGATCAATATCTTGGAGATTTAATGGGATTGTGTCAAGATAAACGTGGAAATTATTTAAACATTGATTATATTGATGACACAAGAAGAACATTAATATATGAAATGCCTTTAAATGAAATTGTTTTTGATTTCTTTAATAAGTTAAAATCAATTTCAAAAGGTTATGCTTCATTTGACTATGAATTAATTGGTTATAAAGTTTCAAAATTAGTAAAAATGGATATCTTATTAAATGGAGATATTGTTGATGCGCTTTCAACAATTGTACACAAAGATTTTGCCTATCATCGTGGTAAAGTGCTAACAGAAAAGTTAAAAGAAATTATTCCTAGACAAAATTTTGAAGTTCCAATTCAAGCTGCAATTGGAAGTAAAATTATTGCAAGAGAAACAATTAAAGCAATGCGAAAAAATGTACTTGCAAAATGTTATGGGGGAGATATTTCTCGTAAGAAAAAATTATTAGAAAAACAAAAAGAAGGTAAAAAACGTATGAAAGCAATTGGATCTGTTGAAGTTCCCCAAGAAGCGTTTATTGCAGTCTTAAAATTAGATGATTAAAAGAAGGAAGTAATATATTTATGAATTTAAATTTTCTCGTTGATTATGGGATTGAAAATGAAATTTTTCAATCTGCATTAGAAATTAGAACTAAAGTATTTGTTGAAGAACAAGAAGTTGATTTAGAGTTAGAGCAAGATTCATATGACAATACAAGTTTTCATGTATTAGGTTTAAATGAAAATAATGAACCAGTTTGTTGTGCAAGAATTTTAAAGCAAGATGATGGATGACATTGAGGAAGAATTGCTGTTAAAAAAGAATTTAGAAATCTTAAATTAGGAAATCAATTATTAAAATTCTTAGAAGAATATTCAAAAGATGTTTTAGATCTTTCAAAAATTGTTTTAAATGCTCAAGTTTATGCGATTAAATTTTATGAAAAGAATGGTTTTACTGTTGAAGGAGAACAATTTCTTGAAGATGGAATTGATCATATTAAAATGACTAAAACTATTAAATAAAAAAGTGAATTCCACAATAAGAATTCACTTTTTTATTTTTGATAATATTCATCTAATAAAGCAATTGGATACATTTCTGAAAATTTATTTTTATAGATATTTATAGATTTTAAGTAATTTAAATCTTGTTCATTTAATTTAACAATTGGATCATTAAAGTTACTTGTAATATGATCACTATTGCTTGAACTAATGATTGGAGAAATTTGCATTTCTAAGGCAAAACTTTTACAAATTCCAACAATACTTGTATTTTGTTTTTTGGCTATGTCTATCACATTGTGATCATTAAAAACTTGAGCAACAATAGTATATCCTTGTACTTCAATATCATTTTCAGTAGCAAAAGTAATGCGATCATATCTTTGATTAATCGGTGAAAACTCTATTTGGTTAATTTCGGGTTTCACACCAGTTGATTTTCAAAGATAAATGATTTGATCTTTTTCGTAGTTAGAAACTCCAATTTGTTTAACTATTCCTTTTTCTTTTAACTTTATTAGTTCTTTTCAAGCTTGTAAATCATTTTCCAAATTTAATGAAGGTCTATGTAATAATATTGAATCTAAATAATCAATATTTACCTCTTCTAAAATTTTATTAACAGCATTAACTGTATCATTTTTATCGATGTCCTTAGTTCAAACTTTTGATTGAATAAAGATTTCTTCACGTTTATTGGTTTTAAATCATTGATTAAAAGCCTCACCAATTAATTTTTGATTTCCATAAATTTGTGCTAAATCAAAATTTCTATATCCAACTTCAAGTGCTTTTAAAATGGCAGAAGTTGTTTTTTCATGTTTCATCATTGTTCCAAAAATTAATTTATTTTTCATTATTATCATCCTTTCTTAATAATTTTAGTCTTATTAATATATGAATAGTAGTTTAATTATAATTTTATTTTGGAAAATGACTGCAAACTATAACATCTATAACTTGCTTTTTTTTTTTTTTTTATCTAAACTCAACAATAATGAGGGGATAAAAATGAGCAAAAAATCACTTTTAATAATTTTTATAGGTTGAATTTTAATTTCAATACCTGATTATTTTGCTTCAAGCAGCAAAATATTTTTAATATTTTCAATTATTAAATTATCTCTTTGATTATTATGTTCAATAAGTATAATAGTTTACTTGTCTCTCAAATTTATTAATGCTACAGATCATTATATTTTTTCAAATAGAAACATTACTCTTGTTATTAAAAATGCTCTTTTTGAAGAAATAATTTCAGTTATTAGAGTCTTAGTTTATGGAATACCTTTTATATTAATAGGTTTTTTTACATTAATTTCATTAGACCAAAAAACTGCAATTATTTCTTCATTTCAAATTAAAATCATTAGAATGCCTTTATCGTTATTACTTTTTTCTTTTATGAGTGCATGAATTACTATTTCAATTTTTAGTGTAATTTTATATTTACTATATTTTATAGCTATAAAAAGTATTATAAATGAAATCAAAAAAAGAAATAAAAAATTAGATAAAGAAATGAATAAACAAAATAATTATTTTTCTTGAGTTGATATACATATAAGTTTTATGATAGCTTTAGTGAAAATACAAGAATATATTTTTACTCTATTTAAATTTAATAAAAATAATATTGATATTATTTACAAAGTCAAAAATTCTGTTTATCTAATAGAAAGTAAAAAGAGATTTAATCCTCCATTAATTTTTTAATCTTTTAAATGTGTTTTTTTATGTTAATAAAAATAAACTTAAAAAATTAAAAGGAGAATTAAAAATGAAAAAATTATTAAATGCACTTGCTGTGATGTCAATTGTGACTCCTAGTATCAGTGCAACTGTAGCGTGTGGAAACGGAAATGGGTCAGGTGATAATCCAGATCCAAGTGATATGACTCAACTTCAAAAAGATATGATTGATGGTGCAGACTTTATGACACGATTAATCCTTGCGGGAAGACATGAAAATTTAAATTATAATGTAAATGAAATTTTATCAATCTTTTTAACACCTTTATCAACAGCATTATACTTACCTATTAATTACAATAATTCTGAAGGAAAACCAGTTAATTTATCAACTGATGTTTTAAAATATGGTCAATTATTGGCTCCACAATTGAGAAACTTTGATAATAATGGTTATGCTGGAATATTTGCAAGTTATATTATGGGAATGTATGATAATAACTTTTATCAATCATTTTTAAAGTCTGGTAATAAGGATGGAGGTTATTATTTTAACGATACTATAAATCCAAATAACCAAGAATCATATTTATATAAAACAGATCAAAATAGTCTTGGTGAATATGCTGGAGCATCAAATGATTTAAAACTATCATCTGATGAAAGTAGAAGACAATTGGCTTGAGGAATTCAAGATACAGGAGCTTTGACAAATACTTTATTAAATGAAGGTTATACAGGAAGTGGCCCAGGTGCAACTCATGGATATACTGGTTTATTTAACACAGCTGCTGCAAGAAATAAATATGGGACTAATTCAAATGGTTATCTTTACTATAATTCAATTATGAATAGTGGTAAAAGCGGTAAAATTGCTTCAGAAACTAATGCATTTGACAAATCAAATATAAAAAAACTGTTAGAAGAGAATGAAAGCACTTATTCTTATCAAGCAGGTAGTTCATCAAATTATGGTTCTATTTTAAAAAATGGAACAAATGAATATGAATTTAATAATACAGGAGCTTTTATAACAAGAAAAGCTTCTGAATTAAATGTTAGTGGTCACATTAATGGTTTTTCAGCATTATTAGACAACATTAATGATCAAGAATCTGGTGTTGGTGTAATGTTAGAATTTATGGATTCAATGTTGCCAATTATGTCTAATGAATCTTCAGATCAAGGAAGCGCATTTTCATTAGTTATTGATATGTGAGGAATTGTCAAGAAATCTGTAGAAGATAGTACAAATAAAAATATTTTGATAAATGAATTAAAATTGGACTCAAATATTTTAGATAATATTACTCTTGATGAAAAACCAATAATAAAAGAAGGTATATTAGGTGGAAATGCCTCAACAAAAGATGCAAGTATGAAAGTAATGCTTAATTCTGGAGATTTAAAAGAAAAAAACGCTGAAAATATTGTGGAGTTTTTTACTGAGTTAAATCGCGCATCACAAAATTGAAATGAAGAACAAGAACAAAAGTTCTTTGAAATGTATGCATATGATGAGCAAAACAAAGCAGGTCTTCTTATCAAAACAGGAATATTTAGTACAATGATTAATAATATTGGTAAGGATGCTTTTCTTGAAACAGTTAATAATTCTGGAAAAGGAGTTGTTAATTTTATGTCATGATTTGGATCAATGTATAAAATGGTTTTGGATAATAAGGAAGTAATTTTAGAATTAACTACAAAATATAATGAAGGTGAAGGCAAAACAACATATAAAAAACTATCTGCAGTTCAAAGAAATGAAATTAAATCTAAATTAGGATTTAAAGCAGGAAAATTAGAAGAAGGAAAATTTTTAGAGTCATTTTATAAAATGACTAAGGATAAAAAAACTCAAGGACAAAAAGAGCTTGAAAAATTCTTTGGTGGATTTGCTGGAGCAATCAGCAATAATATGAAAGAATTAGATTCAAATGTTTTACAGTACCTTTATGATGATAAATACTGACAGATTTCTAATACTCATGTTTCATCAAATGATAATACTCAATCAGGAGCAAAAATGTCATTTTCACTAAATTATACTGGAAAAGGTGACATAACAAGTAATGCAACTGAATACACATCAAAAGTTAATGTTGATTCAGACTTTAATCCATATCAACAAGATAATGAAAAGACAGACTTTTCAAGAGAAACAAAAGCAAGAATTCTTGGTTTAGAACAAGGCAAAATCAAAGAAGATGATTTAATTGCTTATGATGGACTAGGAAATTATGAAAATTATGATATTGTTAATCACACTTATAACATAGAATGAACCAATGTATCAAATGATCCATTAAACCCATACTGAGTAATTACTAAAATTGAAAGTTTTAACAAAGAAGGTGAACAATTCTACAATATCTTTTAATTAAAATAGAAGGACAAAAAATATGCTTATCTTTAAAAATGGTTTTAAACATTTAATAAAAGACTACTTACAATTTTCGATGTATATATTATTGATTCTTGTTTCAGTTTTATTTACATCAACATTTGGAATAACAGCATCAAATTTAATCTCATCAAATAATAAAATTAATCCAAATCCTTATAATTATGATTATTCATATCGTTATACAAGTAGTGGATATAGTTCAAATAGTACTCCAACATTATCTCCATTTTTTGCCTTTAATACAAAAACTATTAAACCAAATAATGGTGAACATGCATATTCAAACTTAACATTTGGTCAAAGTGATTCAATTCTAAAAGCAATTGAATTTAATTATGATGAAAATATTTTTTACTATGCTGATAGTTCATCAATTAAATATCGAAGAGTTACTTTTAACTTTGGTGACACAGATTCATTATGTTCCTCAAATCAAGAAGCTAATTCATATTCTTATTGTAATAATGAAAAATATTTGTTTGAATACAGTCCAGAAGAAAAATATGAAGTAGTTAAAACTAAAAGTTTTGGGACATTATTTAATTTTAATGAAGAAAGTATTTACTTTCAAAATTCATTAATTGGGCAGCTTTATCATAATTTTATTGATAATGATGATATTAATATAGAACAAAAAAGATTAGTAGCAACATATATATTTGACTATATGTTACAGTTAAATAATTCAAGTATAGTTGCAGGCTTAAAAGAATATATTCTTGTTAAAGTCAACGAATTAGAACCCAATAAGACAATGGAAGAAGACATTAAGACTGAACTTAATAAAAACATAAATGAATATATAAATTTTCAATATAAAGATGAAACTCTATTAGAAGATGATATTTCAACTGAGGGTTTAAATGGACAATTTGGGTGAATTATTAATAATGGAACACAAGAAAAGTTTTTTGCAGGTAAAGAAGACTATTTTACAATTACTAAAAATAAATATATTTTTGGTAATCCAGAAAATTCTGTAACTAATTCCTTTACTTATAAAATGAAAAATTTTGAATCTACAGGTATTTTTATCACCAAAACAAACGAAGAAAATGAATATAACATTAATGGTAATAGATTTACAAATGGAACATTTGTTCAAACATATTACAATTTACTTTCAAGTTTAACTAATTTTAATATTAAGCTACGTAATCAAGTAGTAATGTGAAATGATATTGGTGAAAAATTTAGAATTATTTCAAGTTATGTGGAAGGACCAACTGGAGATC
The DNA here is from genome assembly GCF_000565175.1 of Spiroplasma culicicola AES-1. NCBI lineage: Bacteria > Bacillati > Mycoplasmatota > Mollicutes > Entomoplasmatales > Spiroplasmataceae > Spiroplasma > Spiroplasma culicicola. Next base: position 253,098 of record NZ_CP006681.1, read on the forward strand.
CTATTTGAAATGATGATAATTACTATCAATTTAAAGTTAGAGATGAAAGCACTACAGGAAAAAACTTTACTAGAAATTCATTTATGATTTCTAGTGGTTATGCTAAAAATAAAAATCTAACAATTGGAAAGGAATATGAAATTATTCCTAATCTTAAACATAAATTTAGGATGGATGCGACAGGAGGAGATTCTTTAAATATTTATCCCACAATTTATGATGAAGATTTACTAGCTGATTCAACTAATCAAGCTTTAATTTATTTAAATTCTCGAGATTATCAAGATATTTTTTCTTCAGAAGATGAACCAATTTCAGGTGTTGGTTTATCAAAAATTTCGGAAAATAAATATCAAGATGTATCACGAGCATATATGGAATATAAAATTAATCCAAAAGATAAAAAAAATTACAAAATAGAAGATGACTTATATTTATTCAAATTATTTATTGCAGATAATTTATTAAATATAGATAAAATTGCAGATATTCTAAATACACCATCAGAATTAAATCCTGATTTAATTTTAAGTGCAACATCATTTGAAAAATATGATGAGACAACAGTTTTAAATCTAAGAACAAATTTATTTTCGTCTGCTATTTCAATGTTTTTAGCTATATCAATTATCTTTTCAATTATTTTTATCTCAGTGATTTTATTTATAGTTTATAATATCGTTAAAAAATTCTTAAATTCACAACGTGGACAGATTGGAAATTTAAAATCTTTAGGATATTCTACTAATAGATTAACTTTACAATTTACTCTCTATATTGTCTTGCCACTTCTACTATTAGTGCCACTGGGGTGAATTGCTTCAGTATTTTTACAAGAGTCAATTTTAGGAATCTTTAATCAATATTTTAATATTCCTGGAGAAAAGTTTTTAGACTGAAAATTCTTTTTAGCTGAATATTTTGGTTATGTAACTTTAATATTTATTATAGTTTATATTACAGGCTGAATGACAATTAGACAAAGCCCATTAATATTACTTTCACCTTCAAAAAGTGAAAAACCAAATTTATTTTTAGTTAATATATTTAAAAAAATGAAGTTTCATAACTTTATTACAAAAATGAGAACAGTTTTAATTTCTGTTTCGCTACGAGATATGTTTATTTTCTTTTCAACTTTTTTTGTAGCTTCAACAATATTATTGGTCTCGATTCTTGTACCAACAACGTTACAATCTATGTCACAAGAGTATTACAAAAATATAAAATACAATAATGATTACAATTATTCTTATATTTATGCAAACGTGCCTTTCTCAAGATATAGTTTTTATGAAAATGATGATAAAGCACAAGCAATATTAGATAATTCACCGTTATCAGGATTAATTGAATATGAAGGACAATATAAAAGTTTTTTTGAGTTTGATTTATCAGATCAAAATCAATATGAGTTTTTAAAAAATAATTTAACACGCTATTTTGAAAAAATGCTTGTTGCAAATTTATTTACCTTTAAGGGAAATTTAGTTTCAGTTGGATTAATGGACCAATTAGTTGAATTGTCACGACAAGGTTTAGATGAAAATAAAATAATTGAAAATGAATTTAATTTATTATCATGTAATGTTTTGCCAAATTTATTTGGTCAAACTTCAATCTTAGATAGTGATATTCCTTCGACTGCTAGTTCAAAGTATTCATATTGTGTAGAGCAAATTTCAAGTAATATTATTTCTTCAAATATAAAGCAAATGTGAGATGACAATGAGCAATTTTATAAAAACTTTTCATTTTCATTTGGAACAATTCCTGTAAATACAAATGAAGATCAATTGTATACTAGACTATCAATTCAAGATATTAAAGATAGTAAAAATAATGATTTAGAAATTTATGGAATTGATTTAGATAGTCAAGTAAATAATTTGGATATTAGTCAAAAAAATAAATTAAAATCAGAAAATGAAAATGTTATAAATGCTTTAAGTAATGAAAAACTAAAGCTACTTGGTTATAATGTTGGAGACCAAATTGAATTTGAATATAAAAATAATTTACTTGGTGTAAATAATTCAAATAATTTATTTACACCAGTTAATAATGATTGATGATTTTATGATCAAAATAATAATAATCAAAAAGATTCTAATGAATTGTCTATTTATGAAATGGACAATTCCAAATTTACATATTATAAAAAAACTGAAGATGATATTGTGAATATGTGAAAATTTAATGATCATTTAGGAAATGGAATAGAATCAATTCATGATTATTACAATTTAAATGATGTTAAACTTAAAATTCCAAAGAATTTAGTAAATAAAGAATTATTTGAAGCAGTTGATAAACAATATTTTGACATTTCGCGAATTTCTGAAGATATGAAGTATGTTAAAACTTATGATGAACAAGGAGATTATTATATTGTTCGTCCATATGATATACGTACATATGAATTAAATAACGGCAGTTATGAACCAGTTGAAATATCAATTGAATCATTGTTAAATTCAACAACAAATAATTGATATAACATTGCTTTAGAAAATAAATTATTTGAACCAATGTTGGAACCAATAACTTCTAAATATAAAATAAAAATTGTTGGTATTGAAAAGACATATGATAAAAATAGATTAATTGTTGATCAAGTTAATGCCAATAAAATTCTTGGTTATTTAAATCCAGATACTCGTATTACATTTAAAAATCAAAATTCAGTAAACATTTGATCAAATGCTAAAATGAGTAGCAATCAATTAATTTCCGATCAATTAGAAAGATTAATATTCCAACCTAAATTTGGAAATACTAGTGCTACTGGATTTGGCAAATATATGGAATCTGCAATTGGACCAACAGATTATGTTGATATGCAAAAAAATGTAATTAATAATTTAATTTTTGCAACATTGTCACTATCTATTGTCTTTATTTCAATTTCAATTTTTACAGGTTTAATGGTGATATATTTAATAACTGATTTATTTGTTGGAAAATATAAAAAATTTATGAGTTATATGATAGTTCAAGGATATTCAATGAAAGAGATAAATTCCATTATCTTATGAATTTTCTTACCATTAGCTTTATTTGCAATGTTATTTTCATCATTAATTATCTTTTTGCTTTTTAAATTGGCTATTCCTCAAGTTTTACTTGCTGTTAGTATTTCTGTACCACTTATTTTGGAATGGTGAGTTATTCCAACAATTTTATTAATTGGAATAATTATTTTTACAACAGCTTATTCACTTGTTTTGGGATCAATTAAAAAAGTAAATTTAGCAAGATTATTGGGATAGAAATAGTTTTTATAGCTTTTAAAGTTATAAAAACTATTTTTTTAGGGTCATACATATAGTTTATTTTTTAGATATAATATATTTGTTTATTTATTATAAAAATATATAATAATAGTTAATAAAGGGTGAGAGTATGAGAAAAGTTCGAATTTGAAGATTTTTAATTATGTTTTTAGTTGCAACATTTTGTCTATTTTTTGTTCCATTTTTTGCATTTTCACTTAATGAAGAAGGACAACTTATCTACATTTTTGGAGTTGAAAACTTTAATATATTAACTTATTACTTAATAGCATTAACAATTGTTTATTTAGCAACAGGTTTTTTAGCAAATGGTCTAAAAAATAAACCAGGTAAAGTATTTGGAGTGTTTAATACAATTAGTGCATTTAGTTTAATTGTTTTATTATCAATTTATGCATTTTATAATATTGGAATAGCTGGAGAATCAAAATTATTGACAATTATTCCTACAATTACTTTTATTGCAATTGATACAGTTCTTGCAATTGTACATATTTCAATTAATCTTAATCAAGCAACAGTTGTTCAACAAGTAGTTGCTCAACCTCAAGCTGTTGTTAATGTCGATAATGGAGCAATTAATCTAAATACAGTTGAATTAAGAGATGCAACTGAATTAAAATTAAAAATTCAAAATATGCAATCTGGTTTAAATAAGAGTTATGATGAAGCAATTGAAGAAATTGAAAAAACTGGAGCATTAAATGGGCTTGAAATTGGTCAAATTATTGCTGATTATGATGAACCTCCAAAAATTGTACCTTATATAGTTGAACCAAATTATAATACACAACCTTCTAATCAACCAGTTGAACCTCAACAAACTCAAACAATTAATCAAGAACCTGAATACTATCGTCCAAGAAGAGAAGACCCACTGGCACAAATTGAAAATAATGATGATTATCAAAGTATTCACTCTAATTCAGTTGCACCAAATGATGCAAAAGCTGGTGGTTATAAATATCTTTCAAGAAGAATTAATGATGAAAGAGAATCACACTAAAATTTAGCAGAATGCTAAATTTTTTTTATTAAATGGTAAAATAACATAAGTTAGGTGAATAAAAATGGCAGATACAAATACTACTTTACAAGTGGAGCAAAAAACTAAGAAGAAGAAAAAAGCTAAAAAAGAAAAAGATCCAAATAAACTTGGTTTTTTTAAGAGTATCGGTTTAAATAACTTTAAAAAAACTAATGGTGTTTTAATGTTTTTAGTTCTAATTTTTAGGTTAATAATGGTAGTCTATTGAATAGCAGCCCCAGTTTTACTTGCATTTGCCTTTTATTACGACCAAGGTGTACGTAATTTATTCTTTTATTTAATTTTTATATTTTTTGATGAAACACACATTGATGAAACAGGCGCAGTTGTTCCTACATATGATGAAACATTTGCAAATACAATTGCATTATCAGTTGCACCAATTATTTGGTTTCTTTCAGTATTAATAATTGGACTTGGAATTTTAAGACCGTTTATTAAAAAAGGTGAATGAAGACAAAGAGCATATTTATCTTTTAATTTCTTCTTTTGACCAATTTTAATGCTGTCATTATTATTTGGATTAAAATATCTTATTCCATATTTACCATCTGGACCTGAATCAATTTCACAAGGAGTTTATTATCCTCGATATACATATTGGTTAAATGCCAAAAATACTTTTTCACCCTTTAGTGGTTGATCAATTGTTTTTCAAGTCATAAATTATATTTTAATTGCTTTTGCAATCTTTATTGCCTTTGAAGCTCATCTAATTAAAAAACTTAAATTAGATTACAGTGACTTTTATAAACGAGAATTTAAAGAAAAATCTCTTGTAAATCAAGTAATTGAGGGAAGACTTGAATTTGGTGAACATGATGGAAAAGACTTAAAAGCAGAAATCAAGAAATTAAGAACAGATCTTGATATGGAAGAAAAAGAGCGTAAAATGGCTGCTTATTTAGCAGCTCAAGATGAGAAAAAAACATTAAAAGAGGCAAAGAAAAATGCTAAAAATAAAAAAAACACTAAGTCACAAGGGTAATAAAATTGAATACAGTGTTACTTATCGAGAACAAAAATATATTCGTTTAAAGATTATTGATCAAGATATTCAAGTTTCAAGTCCTTTGCAAGCACAAGACTGAGAAATTGAACAATTAATTTATCGCAATATTTCAAAAATTAATAAGATTATTGAATTTCGTGAAAAAACAAAAAAAGTTATTATCGCCAATCCAGGAAGCATCAAAATATTTGATATTAAAAATGAAGCATATTTTAGTGATCCAATTAAAGAAGATTTTAAATTAGCATTTAAAACTTATGAAAATGATGATTTAACAGTAAAACATATGTATAAAAAATTATCAAATTTATATTTTAGTGAATTTGAAAAAGTAATACATAAATGACTTAATATTATGCAATTAGAACTGAAAAATTTGTCTGTCAAAGAAATGAAAGGCAAATGAGGAGTTTGTTATCCTGAAAAATCAAAAGTTGTTTTAAATATTAAATTACTGCATTATCCAAAAGAAGCACTTGAATATGTGACTGTGCATGAATTAAGTCACTTAGTACATAAGAATCATTCACGTGATTTTTGATACCATGTTGAAAAGTTTTTACCAAAGTACAAAGAATACAGCGGACTTTTAAAACTATCAATTTAGAAAAGTATAAAGTATAATATTTTTAAACAAGGGGGATTGTCAAAAATGGGATGAAAAAAGGATTTTAAAAAGTTCAAAAAAGAGCAATTTAAAAAATCATCAATTTTTGACTATTCTCACGGAGAATCAAGCATTATTGAATGACAACGTTCATTTGAAAGTGTTGATTTTTATAATGTTGATAATTTACTAACTATAATTCAAGAGTTTAATAAAGAAATTAAAGAACAAGAAAGTCTTCAACAATATCCAGAAGTATTAGAAAATGGATATGATTGATTATTAAATGAAATAAATACTAAGGAACACTTTGAAAGTTATCCTTGTCACAGTTATTTTAAAAATGTTTATGAACAAATTGCGATGCAAAATGGCCATTTTGCTGCATGTCTATTAACAACAGCTTTAACTAAATTTACATATTATACAACTTTAAAATTTTGAAAAGTATTTAACTTTACATTTGCAAATAAAAACATTAATGATCCAAATTTAGGAAGATTATTTGAAGTAATGCAAAGAACTGGACTTGATGCAGTTGAAGGAATTATTAATAAAGCGCTTTTATTAATGGATGATAAGGAAATAATTCCTTATAAGCAACATTTATTAGTTGAAGAAATTATTGATTTAGGTGATGAATTTACTTATCACTGAAGTCGTATGTTAGATCAAGCAATTGATTTAACAATTGAAGCATTTAACTTTGAAGCTGAATATGGGAGCACAAATACTTATAGTTACACAAATACAAGTAACTTTAATAGTAATCAAGAAGATTTTGAAGATTTCTTTGAAAAAACTAAAACTATGGTATTCAATGATGAAGTCAATGAGGCATTTAATTATTTTGGTATTAGTAAATTAGAAAAACCAGAAATATTTAAAAAAGTTTATCGCAAACTGGCAAAACAATATCACCCAGATGTTAATCCAGATCCAGGTGCTGCAAACGAAATGAAAAAAATTAATGTATTTAAAACTATTGTTGAACAATATTATGAGAAATATGACTTAATTTAGGGGGAAAATTAATGATGCAAAAAGAAAGTTGATTTAAATTAATTGATTCATCAAATAAATTAATTAAAAATTTTGATAAATCAAATATTATTAAAAGTGTCAAAGAATTTAGTGAAAACTTAGTTTTATTTAGTGAAATATATTCATCAGACCGTGACCAATTTTATAAATTTATTGGACAAGAATATAAACAATTCTTTGTCCAAGCAACAAATATTGTCTCAAGTGCAGATTCAGTTGCAGTTATTATGCAATTAAATGAAGGAATCAATGATTATTTAATCTTAATTAACTTATTTAGACAATTAATTGTAATGTTAGATTCTTTATCAAGTGATTATTGATTAAAATTAGATTCAAATAATAATGGAGATTTTGCAAAGTTAATAATTGAACAGGCAAATAAAGCGGTTTTTGAAAAAAACCAAGAAGTTATTGAATTAGTTGAACAAAAAAGTAAAGAATTTAGTTTTGCTAAAGATGAGTTTTTTACAAATAATTTAAATCACCAATTGTGAACAGAAATTAAATCATTAGAACAAATTGTTTTATCAAAACCAGATGGAGACTTTGAATATTTCAAAGAGATATTAAGTCAAAAAGAACATTTAGCAGATGATATGGTAATTAACCTTTGAGCAATTTTGGCAATTAATATTAGTTACTTAGATTATTTAAATAACTTAGTAAATGCTTAAAAAAATTTATTGTTAAATTTAAATTTTAAATATGTTAAAGTTTAACAAAATAGAAGTATTAATATAAATAAATAATTTTAGAAATAAGGTTTAAGAAAATGAAAAGATTTAAAGGTTGAGAATATTATGAACATATTGAAAATGAAATAATTTCGAATGAAATCTATATTTTATTATCCTTATTTGGTTCTGAAAATCGCTATTTGATTGCTCTTGAAAAATTTTGATTTGAAAAAAGAGATTTAGCGGAATTTAGAACATATATTGAAGATGCTTTCGAAAAGATTGAAGTTGAAAAAAAAGAAGAAGTAGATCGCGATAGTTTAAGCTGTTTATTAAGATTAATGGCAATTTGTGATACATTTACAGATTATAGTTGTATTTATGATTTAACTCGTGAATTGTATGAAGATACAGGCGAAACTCCAGTTAGTCCATTAACAGTTTATGATTATTCATTTAAACAATTTATTGAAAGTGTTTTACAAGGGTTTTATACAGAACTTTCTGAAATTACACCACCTTTAAAATACAAAACACTAGTAGAAAAAATTATAAACGAAGCCAATATTTTATATGAAACAAAAGAATTTAATAAATTAATAACTAAATCTTATGAAATTAATGATTTGATTAGTGATTTATTAGATTTACTTGAAGATGATAGTGATGGAGAAAGACAATTTCAAGAACAAGCAGAAGTTGTTTTATATAATTTTGCCATTTATTATTCTACAAAATTCTACTTTGGTCTTTTACTAAGAGAAAGAATCATTTATGAAGAAGAAAAATTAAAAGGGATTACAATTGAAAATTATAAACCTTTAATGGATGAAGATGATTTGCGATTATCTGAAATGAAATCAATGAATGAAGATTCAAAAGAAATTTTTTATAAAACCTTAAAAAACTAATAAACTTAAGGAGGTCAAAAAAATGGCACAATCACATGTAAAATATCCATTTTGTTGTAAAGAAGATTCACTTTTCTTTTCAACGTTATTAGAAAACTACATTAATTTACGTAGAAAATATGATGGTTTGAAAATTTTAAATAGTGATTATCAAATATATCAAAAATTAGCACAATCTGATATTGAACTTTTAATAAAAAGATTAACAGAGAAGATTGATAAATTAAATCCCGATATTATTGAACAAGCTGAGAGTAAATATTGATCTGTTGCAAGTTTATTATTTATTTATTATGTTAAATTAGTATTTGAAACAATTTCAAGTACTTTTAGACATCAAGAATTTCTAATATTTATTAAAAAAGAGAGTTTAGACTTAAATAATTCTTTTGGAACAGAGCAAATTGAACAAGCACTTTATTTTATTAAAATGATATTTGAAGATATTGAAGTGTATAAACAAACTAGTACTTTCTAGGTACTTTTTTATTTACTTTTGCTATATTATTATGGTTCAAAATTTGATATTATTTTTTTGTTATACATTTTTAGGAGACATTATTTATGAATAAAAAAATTATTAATATAGCCGTTATTGCTCACGTTGATGCTGGTAAATCTACTTTGGTTGATGCTTTTTTAGGTCAATCTGGTGTATTTAGAGCAAATGAAGAAGTAAAAGAACAAGTAATGGATAGCAATGACCAAGAAAGAGAACGTGGAATTACAATTTATTCAAAAAATTGTGCCATCGAATACAATGATTACAAAATCAATATCGTAGATACTCCTGGCCATGCTGACTTTTCGAGTGAAGTTGAACGTATTATGAAAACTGTTGATACTGTTATTTTATTAGTGGATTCAGCAGAAGGACCAATGCCCCAAACTCGTTTTGTGCTTTCAAAAGCATTAGAATTAGGATTAAAACCAATTTTATTAATTAATAAAATTGATAAAAAAGATCAAAGAGCACTTGAAGTTGTTGATGAAGTTTTAGAATTATTTATGGAATTAGATGCCAATGATGAGCAAATTGAATTCCCAACATTATTTGGTGTTGCAAGAGAAGGAATTGTTCAATATACAATGGATGAAAAAAGTGACAACTTAGTACCATTATTTGAAACAATTATTAAACAAGTTGGAAATTATCCAATTGAATTGAGTCAAGAAACAATTCAATTACAAATTTCTTCATTAGCATATGATTCATTTATTGGAAGACTTGGAATTGGACGTTTATTTAAAGGTGTTTTAAATGAAGGTCAACAAGTTGCAATTTCAAAAAATGATGGAACAATTGCAAAAGGAAAAATTTCAGGACTATTTATTTATCAAGGATTAAAAAGAGTTGCTGTTAAAGAAGCACAAGCTGGAGAAATTGTTGTTATTTCTGGAATTAGTGATTTAACAATTGGAGATACAGTTTGTGATCCAAATAACATTGATGCTTTACCTCCAATTATTATTGAAGAACCAACAATGAGTATGAACTTCTTAGTAAATACTTCACCATTTGCTGGAAAAGTTGGTAAATTTGTAACAACAAGAAATATTAAAGAAAGATTAGACAAAGAATTAGAAGTAAATGTTGGATTAAGAGTTGAAGCATTAAGTGATTCTTCAGCTGATGGATTTAAAGTTCTTGGTCGTGGAGAATTGCATTTATCTGTTTTAATTGAAACAATGAGAAGAGAAGGATTTGAATTAGGAATTTCTAGACCTGAAGTTGTTTTTAGAGCTGATGAAAAAGGTAATAAACTTGAACCAATGGAAAAAGTTATTATTGATGTACCAACTGAATATTCAGGAACTGTTATTAATAAACTAAATATTAGAAAAGGTCTTATGACAGACATGGACAGTGATGGAATTAGAGATAAAGTAACTTATATTGTTCCAACACGTGGTCTAATTGGATTTAAATCAGAATTTGTAAATGATACTCGTGGAGAAGGAGTTCTTGTTAAATCATTTATGGGATATGAAGACTATAAAGGATCAATTGAAGGAAGAATTAATGGAACACTTGTATCAATGGCAAATGGAGTAACTTTACCATATGCTTTAAATAACTTAGAAGAAAGAGGAATCTTATTTGTTGGTCCTCAAGTTGAAGTTTATGATGGAATGATTGTTGGATTACATTCAAGAAACAATGATTTAGAAGTAAACCCAACAACTGGTAAAAAATTAACAAATACTAGAGCTAGTGGTAGTGATGATTCAGTTAAATTAACACCACCAAGAAAATTTACTCTAGAAGAAGCATTAGAATTTATCGAATGAGATGAGCTTGTAGAAGTAACTCCAGAAGATATTCGCTTAAGAAAAAAATGATTAACATCAAATGAACGTAGACAACATAGAAATGATCCTCACTAGGATAATTTCTATTTTTTTTATTTTTTTTGAAAAAAATTCTATTGTATCTTGCAAAAAAATTTCAAAGATATAAAAAATTAGGTTTATTATTAAATAGTAAGGAGAGAAACATATGTCAAAAATAGTTAATATAGTAGCACGTGAAGTATTAGATTCACGTGGATTTCCAACAGTTCAAGTTGATGTTACAACTGAATTTGGTGGATTTGGATCAGCAAAAGTTCCTTCAGGAGCATCAACTGGTTCAAGAGAAGCATTAGAATTAAGAGATGGAGATAAAGCACGTTACAACGGAAAAGGTGTTTTAAAAGCAGTTTCAAATGTAAATGATAAAATTGCTGATGAAATTATTGGTATGGAAGTAACTGATCAAGTTGCAATTGATACAAAAATGTGTGAATTAGATGGTGATGATTTCAAAAAAAACTTAGGAGCTAATGCAATCTTAGGTGTATCTTTAGCTGTAGCAAAAGCAGCAGCTGATGAATTAGAATTACCTCTATACAGATACATTGGGGGAACAAACGCAAGAAGATTGCCAGTTCCAATGTTAAACGTAATCAATGGGGGAGAACATGCAGATAGTGCAATTGACTTCCAAGAATTTATGATTATGCCTGTTGGAGCACCAACATTCTCTGAAGCTTTAAGATGAGCATCAGAAACTTTCCAAGCTTTAAAATCTTTATTACACGATAAAAAAGATATTACAGCAGTTGGAGATGAAGGGGGATTTGCTCCAAACTTTGCATGAGCATACCCAGAAGAAACAATTGAAGCTTTCAAAGCTAAAACTCCAGTTGAAATTGCTTTAGACTTATTAGTTGAAGCTATTGCAAAAGCTGGATACAAAACTGGAAGAGATGGAATTATGATTGCAATGGATTGTGCAAACTCAGAATTATACATCGATGGAAAATACCACTTCAAAAAAATTGAAAAATTAACAGGAAGTGATTTCTCAATGACAACTGATGAAATGGTTGCATACTTAGATAAATTGGTAGATAGCTACCCAATTATTTCAATCGAAGATGGATTAGCTGAATCAGATTGAGATGGATTCCAAAAACAAGTTAAAACTATGGGACATAAAATCCAAATCGTTGGAGATGACTTATTTGTAACAAACCCAAAAATTACAGCAGAAGGAATTGAGAAAAAAGCTGCAAACTCAGTTTTAATTAAATTAAACCAAATTGGTACTTTAACTGAAACTATTGAAACAATTCAAATGGCTCAAAAAGCTAACTGAACTGCAGTTACTTCACACCGTAGTGGTGAAACTGAAGATGCAACAATTGCTGACTTAGCAGTTGCATTAAACACAGGACAAATCAAAACTGGTTCAATGTCAAGATCTGATAGAATTGCAAAATACAATAGATTATTAGAAATTGAAGCTGAATTAGGAAATGCTGCAATTTATGATGGAATTAAATCATTCTACAACTTAGCAAAATAATTTATTAATTTATAAACAACCTTTTTTAAAGGTTGTTTTTTTAATATAATAATTAAGTTAGGTGGAATTAAAACATGTTTCTAAAAAAAGATCGCAAAATTAGTAATAATATAACAATTATTCTTTTGGTAAGTTTTTTTGTTTTATTTATGACTATTTTTGCAATTTATGATTTACAAATTTCAACCAATATTTTTAATCAAGGTTATGAAGCGTTAGATTGATTAAAACATGGTTTTGATATTTATGGAAAAACAATGATGGCGATTCCAATATATGCAACATTATTTATCATGCTAAATTATTGACTTGTAAATATGAATTTTAATAAAACATGAATGTGATTAATTAATGTTAGTTTTAATTTAGTTATTATTCTAACTTTATTATTAGTAGCCTTTGATTTTAATTTATTTATTGAATTAAATTGACAAGATAAAGAAAAAAAATTAGAAGCAATTTTTTATATTATTTGATATATCTTTATAATTGGTTTTATCGCTTTTTGTAATATGGTTTTTTTTATTAAAAAAATATATAAAAATCAATTATTAATGAATCATTTATTTAAAGCTTCAATTTATTGTCTAGTTTTCATTGCATTTTCATTAATAACAGTTGAGTTATTTAAAAATTTATTTGGTAGACCAAGACCAAGAAATGTTTTAAATGATGGAGAAGATTTTAAATATGTTTTTGAAATTAATTTTTCAAGTAAAAGAGGTAAAAGTTTTCCCTCAGGACATACTGAATCTGCTGGTTTAATGTTGGGATTATTATTTTATTGTAAAAAAGAAACCAAAAAACAAAAAAGTATTTTTTGAATAATTTTTGGATTAGGTTTAAGCAGTTTATTATTAACTGCAGCTTCAAGAGTCTTTATTTTAGCGCACTTTACAACCGATGTCACTTTTTCAATTTTTATGATCTTTACATATTTAATAACTTCGCAATTATTAGTAGACAAAATTATTTCAAAAAGGAGTATAAAAACAAATGGCTAAATATATTGGATTAGATTTAGGAAGTAAAACAATTGGAGTTGCAATTAGTGAAGGTTATTTTGCAAATGTTCATTCAACAATTCGTTTTGAAGAAGACAATTTTTCACAAGCAGTAGATTTATTAAAAAAACTATTAGAAAAAGAAGGATATGAAAAAATAATTGTAGGTTATCCAAAAAATATGGATGGTTCAATTGGCCATCGTGTTGAAATGATTGAAGATTTTTTAACAGTTTTATATCAGCATAGTAATGTAAAAGAAGAAGAAATTATCAAAATTGATGAAAGATTAACTACACGAATGGCAAAGTCACTTATGATTGAAGCTAATTTAAGTCGCAAAAAGCAAAAAATTAATAAAGACCAAATTGCTGCTAAATTAATACTTGAAACTTATTTACAACAAATTAAGTTATAATAAGTTTTATATGGAGGAAAATGGCATTATGCATCCATTGGTAAAAGAAATTTTATTTACAAAAGAACAAATTGATACTCGTACAGCTGAATTAGGTAAGGAAATCAGTGAATTTTATCAGACACAAGATGTAAAGGATAATACTGTTATCTTAATAGGTTTATTAAAAGGGTGTGTACCTTTTATGGCAAACTTTTTAAATCATTTCACGTATGAATGTCAAACAGAATTTATGGTCGTATCTTCATATCTTGGAGGTTTAAAAACTTCGGGAGAGCCAAAAATTAATTTAGATTTAAACTTATCAATTAAAGGAAAAACAATTTTAATTGTTGAAGATATTGTTGACTCAGGTTTGACATTAACATATGTAAAACAATATCTAGAGTTTAAAGGTGCAAAAGATGTAAGAATTGTCAGTCTTTTAGATAAACCTGAAGGACGAAAAACTAGTTTAAATCCAAATTGATATGGTTTTACAGTTCAAAAACAATTCTTGATAGGTTATGGTTTAGATTATGAAGAAAGATTGAGAAATCTTCCTTATGTAGCAATTTGTGATACAAGTAAATTAGATGATTGAAAATGATAAATGCATCTTGTGATGCATTTTTTTAAAAGATAATATAGAATGTACAAAAAGTGGGGAACTATATGACAAAAGTAGAACAAAATAAATTAAAATCAGTTACTAAAAAATTAAAAAAGCATTTTGTTATTAATAAACGATTGTTGATAGGTTTTTCAATTAACTTATCATTTCTTTTTATTGTAGCAATCTTATTTATAGTAGATATTGTAACCATAAAAAATGACATGTTAAACTACATTTTAATAGCTATGTCTGGTTACTTTATCTTATTTTTTACAATTGTTGGGTGATTTTCAACTGAATATTATTATAAAAATATTAGAGTATATGATGTTAATTTAAAGGTTGGCGAGCATGTATTTGATTATAAAAGAGAGATTGATAATACTGCAATTGGCTATATTGTAACAATTATTTTTGCCAGTTTTTTGGCAACTATAATATTTGTTTATGAATTAATTGTGAGCTTTGAACATAGTGATAGTGTTTTTATTGAAATTGGAATTATTTCAGTTCATTTACTTTTAATTCCATCATTTGTGAGAATGTTTGAAACAATTTTAGAAGTGTTACAAAAATTTAAAAAAGTTTTAAATCACTATTTAACAACTCAATTTGATAGTTTAGATGTTTTATTCGATGATGTACAATTTGCACCTAATTCAACACATTTAATTTTTACAGATTTTAACTTAACAAGTAAAAATAATATTTTTTTGATTACTTCTAAGAAATTCTCACAAGAAGATCAAGAAAAAATAAATGAATTTAATTTAAAAATTTTAGAGCAATATAAAGAAATGTGAGCAGATTATAGTATTGTTTATTCAATGTATCGCAATAGCTGTTCAGAAAAAAACTATAGAAATATTAGACAAATGAAAATGATTTTAATTACATTTTTAAAAATTTGAGATGATTTCTTTAAATTTTAAAATATATAAATAAACTCATACCTTAAAAAGGGAATGTTATATAATCATAGAGTACGGAGGCAAAATATGATTAAGAAAATAGGAGTTTTAACTTCTGGGGGTGACGCTCCAGGGATGAATGCAGCTATTGCTGCAGTTATTAAGGCTGCAATTTCAAAAGGAATTGAACCTTATGTTGTAAAAGAAGGATATAAAGGCTTAGTAAATAATTGAATTGAAAAAGTAGACATGGATTTTGCTGCAAACATCATGTCACGTGGAGGAACTGTTATAGGTTCAGCACGTTTTGTGGAATTTAAACAAGAATCAGTTAGACAAGTTGCTGTTGACAACTTAAAAGCTTTAGGAATTGAAGCTTTAGTAGTTGTTGGGGGTGATGGAAGTTATCAGGGAGCTGAAAAACTTACTAATATGGGAATCAATTGTATAGGATTACCTGGAACAATTGACAATGATATTGTTTCTTCAGATTATACAATTGGATTTGATACTGCATTAAATACAGTTGTAAGATCAATTGACTCAATTCGTGATACTATGAACTCTCACAGTAGATGTTGTGTTGTTGAAATAATGGGAAATGAATGTGGGGATTTAACATTATATGCAGCAACAGCAACTGGAGCTGAAGTCTTTTCAACAAAAGAAAGTTTTTTAACAGAAGATGAAATTGCTTTAGAAGTTAAAAAATTAGCAGAACAAGGGAAAAGAAGTGTAATTGTGGCTGTTGCTGAAAAAATTTATTCAGATGTTCACAAATTAGCTGAAAAAATTGAAAAAGAATCTGGTTATGTTACTAGAGCAACTGTTTTGGGACATATTCAAAGAGGAGGAATTCCTTCAGCAATGGATCGTTATTTAGCTGTAACTGCTGGAATGTTTGCAGTTGATCAATTAATTGAAGGAAAAGGTGGATTATATATTGGAATGAGTGAAAATAAACTTGTTGCAAGAGATATTAATTCTACATTAAATATGCCTAGACCAGATAAAAGCAATGAATATAATGAATTAAGAAAAATTAACAAAGCAATATAATTGTTTTAAAAGGAGATATCTTTATGATAGAAAAAAATTTAGAATTTTATGAACCAAGTGTTTTAGCTAAAAAGGTAAAACGTACAAAGATTGTAACTACAATTGGACCAAGTACAAATACTAAGAATGATATTCGTAAATTATTTGAATCAGGGATGAATGTTGTAAGATTAAACTTTTCTCATGGGAGTCAAGATGAACATGTAGCAAAAATTACTTCTACAAAAGAGTTAAGAGATGAATTAGAAAAACCAATTTCAATTCTTTTAGATACAAAAGGACCAGAAATTCGTGTTGGAAAAATGATTGATGGAGCACAAGAAGTAAAAGCTGGAAGCGACATTAGAATTTATACTCGTGAAAGTGATTACAAAACAAAAGAATGTAAAGCAACTGAAATGACAGTATCTTATGATATGAGTGTTGATTTAAAAGCTGGAGATACTATTTTAGTTGATGATGGAAAATTGACATTAAACGTTTTAAATGTTGAACCAGGATTAATTAATTGTCGTGCATTTAATAGTCATGTTTTAAAAACAAACAAAAGAATTAATTTACCAGGAGTTGATTTTTCATTACCTTTCTTAAGTGACAAAGATATTGAAGATATTAGATTTGGTGCAAAACAAGATATTGATTATATTGCTGCAAGTTTTGTAAATACTGCACAAAACGTAAATGATATTAGAGCAATTTTAAAAGAAGAAAATGCACAAAATATTCAAATTATTTCAAAAATTGAATCAAAAATTGGAATCTTTAATTTAGATGAAATTATTGAAGCAAGTGATGGAATTATGGTTGCTCGTGGGGATTTAGGATTAGAAATTCCTTTCTATGAAGTTCCTTACTGAGAAAAACAAATGATCAGAAAATGTCGTAAAGCTGGAAAAATCTGTATTGTGGCAACTCAAATGTTAGAATCAATGACAGATAATCCTCAACCAACAAGAGCTGAAGTAACTGATGTGTATTATGCAACTGAATTGGGAACTGATGCAACAATGTTGAGTGGAGAATCTGCTGCAGGAATTTATCCATTTATTACAACAGAAACAATGGCAACAATTAATAAACGTGCAGAATTAAGTTTTTATGGAAAAATCTATTATGATAGAGCGCTTGAAAATGCAAGACAATCAAGTTCAGGAAAAAGAGCAGAAATTGCTGATGAACTTGCCAACATTACTAGAAATGGTAAATATGAATATGCAATTGTTTTATCTAGAACTGGTGAGTTATTAAAAACAATTTCTAAATTTAGACCAAACGTTACTATTTTAGGAGTTTGTGATGATCCAAAATTATGAAATGCATTTGGAGCATGACATTCAATCTTTATGAATAAAGTTGATAGCATTGATGAAGTTGCTGAAAATCCAGTATTATTGGGAGAAATTGCAAGATCTTGAGGTGCTAAAAAAGGTGAAGAAATATTAATTGTTAAATCAGAAGATATCAAAATTCATACATTATAAAATAGGTTCAAAACCTATTTTTTTATTATTAACCTTTTTTAAAGTGATATAATCTCTTTGTTATACAGAAGGAGAACTAATATGAAAATTTATAACTTACAAGACAAAGTTAAAAGAACTAAAGTAATTACAACAATTGGACCTTCAGTTCACTCAAAAGAAGCTTTAAAAGAGTTATTCGAAAAAGGAATGACAACAATTCGTTTAAACTTCTCACATGCTGACTTTAGCGAACACGGGGAAAGATTTGTTTGAGCTAAAGAATTGAGAAAAGAATTAAACAAACCAATTTCAATTCTTTTAGATACAAAAGGACCAGAAATTCGTGTTGGAAAAATGAAAGATGGAAAACAAGAAATTAAAGCTGGAACTGATGTAAAAGTTTACACAAACCCAGAAGAATTCACAACAAGAGAATGTGGAAATGACGAATTACAAATGTCATATGATATGTCTCAAGATGTAAAAGTGGGAGACAAAGTTTTAGTTGATGATGGAAAATTAACAATGACAGTTACTGATGTTAAACCAGGACTAGTTATGTGTAAAGCATTTAACACTCACGTTGTTAAATCAAACAAACGTGTTAACTTACCAGGAGTTGACTTTACATTACCATTCTTAGCAGAAAAAGATTACAACGATATTAAATTCGGTGTAGAAAATGGTATTGATTATGTTGCTGCATCATTTGTTAATAATGCAGATAACGTAAATGAAATTAGAGCATTATTGAAAGAAAATGGTGCAGAACATGTACAAATTATTTCAAAAATCGAATCAGAAATAGGAATCGATAAT
This sequence comes from Spiroplasma culicicola AES-1, assembly GCF_000565175.1. Classification (NCBI taxonomy): domain Bacteria; kingdom Bacillati; phylum Mycoplasmatota; class Mollicutes; order Entomoplasmatales; family Spiroplasmataceae; genus Spiroplasma; species Spiroplasma culicicola. Next base: position 271,818 of record NZ_CP006681.1, read on the forward strand.
ATTGATTCAATTATTGATGCAAGTGATGGAATTATGATTGCTCGTGGAGATTTAGGATTAGAAATTCCTTACTATGAAGTTCCTTACTGAGAAAAACAAATGATCAGAAAATGTAGAGAAAAAGGAAAATTAGTTATTGTGGCAACTCAAATGTTAGAATCAATGACAGACAATCCTCAACCAACAAGAGCTGAAGTAACTGACGTTTATTGAGCAACTGAATTAGGTTCAGATGCAACAATGTTAAGTGGTGAATCTGCAAACGGAGATTTCCCATTTATTACAACAGAAACAATGGCAACAATTAACAAACGTGCAGAAATTGAATTCTACACAAAACTTTACTACCAAAAACAATTAGATAACGCTGTAAAATCTACAAGTGGAAAAAGAGCAGAAATTGCAAACCAATTAGCAAATACTACAATTGATGGAAAATACGAATATGCAGTAGTTGCATCAAGAACTGGTGAATTGTTAAAAACAATTTCTAAATTTAGACCAAACGTTACTATTTTAGGAGTAAGTGGTGATGAAAAATTATGAACTGCATTTGGAGCATGACATTCAATCTTTATGAACCAAGTTGCAGACTTTGATGCTTTCTTAACTGATGAAGCTCAAGTATCAGAAATTGCAAAATCATGAGGAGCAAAATCTGGAGAAAAAATCTTATTTGTAAGAAATGAAGATATCAAAGAGATAACAGTTAAATAATTTAAAAAATACCTTATTTAAGGTATTTTTTATTTTTACATTTCAAGATTAATTATTTTTGAAGTATTTGTTTTTTCTAGTGTTTCAATAATTTTTAAACTAATCTCTTTTGTCACAATTGGACTTTCATATTTTTGGTCTTTTAATAATTCATAAACATGATCTAATTCTAAGCAAAGTCCTTCACCTTCAGTTTCAAAATAAAAATCATATTCTTTAATCAAATTATTATTAAAATCAAAATGACTAACAGTATATGCCATATGGGCAATATCTTTTTTATAATTTTGATTATATTTTTGTGTATTGCCCCCAATTTTTAAATAGCCTTTACTTCCACACACTAAATTGGACAATTCATCTGTAAAATTGGAACTACCAATTATGTTAGAAATAATACCACTTTGATGTTTTACAGTATAAAACTGACTTGCAATTGCTTTATTGTTTTTATAACTTTGATTCATTGAAGTTAATGCTGAAGGCATTCCCCCAAGAGCATATGCTAAATATAGACCATAAACTCCTCCTCCAAAATGAAAACCATTAGTTTTTTCTTCTGCTTTTGGATTTGCAATAACTCCACTAGTTGAAATTTTGCCAAAACCAGCTTTAAGATAATATACATTGCCAATTGCACCTTCATTAATTAATTGTTTTGCTTTTTGAAAAGCAGGAGATAAGCCAGATTTAATACCATCAAAAAATAAGCATTTTTTAGTTTGTGCAATTTGATATAAAGTTTTGGCTTCATTTAGAGATAAAGCAATTGGTTTTTCACAAAAAACATTAAAGTTATTTTCTAAAAAGAATTTTGCATATTGAAAGTGTGTTTCATCAGGTGTTCCTATATAAATTAAATCAATCTTTGCTTTGTCTTTTACAATATCTTGATAATTTTGATAAACAGTTTTAATATTTCAAGTGGTTGCAAAATCTTGGGCATGGGCAAAATTGCGATTGTAAACTCCAATGACATTAATATCATTTTGATATTTGCTATGTTTGATATCTTTTAAGAATCAAGTGCAGATTCTTCCTGTTCCTATAAAAATTACATTCATATTTTTTCCTCTACTTTCACAAATATTATAGTCTTATATAAGTGATTAACGTTATTTTTAAACAATGGCCATTTTAATAAAGCAATAAATAATATGATATTATAAAAATGAAGAGGGTGAGTAAAATGGAAGCATTTTTAATGACTTTAGCATTAATTTTTTTAGTAGCTCCATTTTTTATATGAAGTTTTTTAGCTTTTTATACAAGAACTAAAAAGAAAGTAATTAACAAATTTGGATGAAAAGTATTGGGGATGATTGTTGCTGGACTTGCACTTTCAGTTATATGCTTAGTAATTCTTGTTGTTGTTTATATGTAGAAAGTGATGTTTAAGTAAATGAAATATGATGTTAAGGAAAAAATTATAATTTCAGATCCAGAATTAATCAAAGAAAAAGATCTTGAATTTGAAAAATTAAAAGAAAAATTTGATGAAAAAAAACATGGCTCAATGACAGAAGAAATGAAAAGAAATATTCGTACTGTTAAAAGAGCAAAAATTTTGTATCCTTTAGAGCAAGTATTTAAGTTATTTATAAATTTATCAGCAAAAGATATCAATGGTAATTTAGAAGGTTTTGATTTAGCAGAGGGTAATTACTATTATTCGTCTAAAAAAACAGGAGAAAACTTAATTAAGGTTGACAGTTTAGAGAAGGAAAGTGAATTTGGTGTTAAATTATATACTGGTGATCACCAAATTCACAGAGTAGTTCATTTCAAAGGAAATGATAAAATTGCCAAGATAAAATTAGTTGATGATTGTAAGGGAATGGAAACTGTTTTTGGACTATTAAACAACTATAAAAAAGTAAGTTATCAAAAATCAGTTAAAATATCATTTGAAATTCAAATTTTGCAATTATATATTGAACTAACAGATGATGAAAAATATAAAACAATCTTACAAGAAAAGATTAAAAGATTACAAAAGAAGTCAAAAAAATATATTTATTAGTAAATTCCATTCTTGGAATTTTTTTTTTTTTTTTTGTAATGAAAATAAAGCAACTAAAATAGGTATTTGGGAAAATATTCCAAATTATTATAACTTTTTTAGAAATATTATTTACTAATTTTAAGAAAAATTGTATATTTATAGTAGAAAGGAGAAAATGATGTTAAAAATTTTATTATGTTGTTCGGCTGGTATGTCTACAAGTTTATTAGTATCTAAAATGCAATCAGAAGCACGTAAAATGAATTTTGAATGTGAAATTGAAGCAATGAGTGTTACTGAAGGAAAACAATTAATCAATAACTGAGATGTTGTTATGGTGGGTCCCCAAGTGACTTATGCATTAGATGAATTTAAAAAGATTACTGCTAAACCTGTTGAAGCAATACCTCCGCAAATTTATGCTACCGCAAAAGGTAAGGAGGCTCTTGAAATGGCTAAACGTATGGCCGAGGGAGCCAATATTAAGTATTAATTAATAACAAATTTAATATAATCTAAAATCTTGAGTAATGAAAGAAAGGTTATTTATCTATGGAAATGGGAAAGAAAGAAAGTAAGGTCAAACGTTGGTTTAGTACCAAATTTGTCCCAGCCATTACCAAGTTAGGTTCACAACGACATCTTGCATCATTAAGAGATGCGTTTGGGACTTTAATTCCCTTAACAATTGCTGGATCATTAGGATTGATTATGAATGGAATTGTTTTTGGGGGAGCTGGTAGTGGTTATGTTTCACTTTTAGGGTTAATCGTTAAAATGGTTCACCCTGATATGGCGTGAGAAGAAATATCAGCATATTTGTGAGAAGATAATGGTTTTAACAAGGCTATGTTAGTTGGAACTAATTTATTTGCACAATTAAATACAATAACAATTGGAATGACTTCATTGTGATTTGCATTCACATTTGGTTACTTCTTATCATTAACTAGAAATTGTAAAAATCCAGTTATTGCTGGTTTCGCATCATTAATTGGTTTCTTAGCAACTACAATGGGAAACATTGGTTTCTTCCAAGGAGCTGAGGGATTAATTTCAGCACTAATCTTTGGTATCATCAGCACAGAAATGTTTTTGTGATTATCAAATGTTAGAGCTCTATACATCAAACTTCCTGACGGAGTTCCACCAAGTGTAAGTAAATCATTTGCAGTATTCTTACCGTTTATGATTACAGTTGGAACTATCGCTTTATCAAATATAGTGTTTGTTTTACCAAACGTTTTAGGAGCAGACTTAGCTGTTACTAAATCTGCATTTACAAGTTTTTCAGGGTCAGAAACTGATTGACAAATATACTTTAGTCAAAATGTTATTGAAAGATTAGGTCCAATTTATGGAGTAGATAATGAACTAGTTTTACAATTACAAGACATTTGATCTGGAGATGGTAGTGCAGAATCAAAATTAAATGCAATTAAAACTTTATATGAAAATTCTTCAACAGAAGATCAAGGAATAATTGGAGCTATGATTTCATTAATGAATGGAACAATTAGTGACAAGGGAGAATGAGCCTTTGCAGTTGATAAAGCTACAATTAATAACTTATATGGAGATGCATCATTACAATTTATTGATGCAAATGGTACTTTAGTACTGTTGTCAAAATATATTCAAACTTCAATTTCAGGAGCAGCATTTGGTTGATCTGCTGCTATATATCAATTTTTTGTAAGCTCATTACTTGTTTTTGCAACAGGTAGTGGAGGATTGGGATTAGCATTAGCATATGCATTCTTTATCTCATTCCTATGATTCTTTGGAGTTCACGGTTCAAACGTTGTAAACGGAGCCTTTTCTCCAATTTGATCAATGATTGGAACAATTAACTTAACACTAATTACAAGTTTAGGTTACCAAGCTGCAGCTGCCTCAGGAGAAATGGGAGTATTCTCAGGACAATTCTTTGATACTTTCATGAACTTAGGAGGAAGTGGAGCTACATTAAGTTTAATTATTGGAACATTTGTATTCTCAAAACGTCAAGATATGAGAAAAATTGCAACTTATGCTGCACCAAGTGGAATCTTCCAAATTAACGAACCAGTTTTATTTGGATATCCAATTGTTTTAAATGCAGTGTATGCAACACCATTTATCTTAGCACCAATGGTAAACGTTTTTGTGGGATGATTATTCTCACCAGATGTAATGAATATTGTAGGTTATGCACAAATTGGTGTGCCATGAACTACACCATACTTACTAGCTAGTGTGATAGTTTACTTATCACCAAAAGCATTAATTCCAGCATTACTTGTTACAGGAGTTTCATTTGCGATCTATATGCCTTTCATTTGACTGGACAACATGAGTTACTTCAGAAAATTGAAAGCAAATTTCCCAGAGCAATATGCTCTTGAAATGAAATACTATTCAGATCCAAGATTTAAATTCCAAACAATTACTGGAAATAAACATGAAAGATTAGTTGATAAAGCAGAAGTTATTATCAACAATGCACACAGTCAAAATAGATTCTGAGAACAAAAAATGACTGATAAAGCAAAATTAGAAGCAAGAAAAGCCAAAAATGTGGCACTTGCAGAAATTAGAAATGAATATGCAGTATTAGAAGCTGATTTATTCAAAGAAATTCGTGTAGAAACTGAAAAAGTTTATGACAGAAAATGAGATTATGTAAACAGTATTACAGCAATCAAAGATAAAGCAAAATTAGACATTAAAGCTGCAAAAGACAGTGGAAGAATGGATGAAGTTGTTCAAATTAAGCAAACTGCAAAAGAAAATATCATGGCCAAAAAAGCTGATTGAAAAGCAAGTGCAGATACAAACAGAGCGTATGTTCAAGATATGAAAAAACAAGTTGCACAAGTAAAATTAGAAGCAAAACAACAATTAGCTCAAGCTAAAGTTTCTACAAAAGAAAAATTAAATGCTGCAAAAGCAAAATAGTTTAAACAATTATTGCTCACACACTCAGGTGTGTGAGCAATTTTTATTAAAAAGGGGACACAAAATATATGGGAAAAAAAATAGATATCGTTCAAGGTGGATATGGGGGATGAGCTGCAAGAGTAGGAGGAACTGTTGCTTCAATGGTACCTAACTTAGAAACTGCAAAAGCTCGTGCCATTAACTTAGCTATTTCTGAAAATGAAACTAGTGTTGAAGTGTTTGATAAAAATGGAAATTTAATTGAAACTTTAGAAGTCAAAAAAGAAGGTTAGCTAAATGAAAGATAATAAATTTTTATTTAGTGCTTCAACTTGTGCATTTCAGATTGAAGGTGCAAGAAATCTTGGGGGAAGAACTGATTCAATTTGAGATGAATTTACTAAAAGGAATTTTACAATTCCCCCAGTTGGAGTTGCTAAACGTGAAATCAATAGTATTGAAGTAGCAGCAGACTTTTATCATAAATATAAAACTGATGTTAGAATCATGAAAAAATTAGGATTAAATGCTTTTGTTTATAATATGGATTGAACAAGAATTTTCCCTTGAGACAGTACAACAATTAATCCTGAAGGAATTAAATTTTATATTGATTTATTTGAACAATTAACTAATGCTGGAATTAAACCAATTCCAATTCTTTATCATTGAGATACTCCAATGTGAGCACAACTACAAGGTGGTTTTGAAAATAGAGATATTGTTGAGTGATTTAGAACTTATGCAAAAACTTGTTTTAAGTATTTGGGAAAATATACAGATACATGATTTGTAAATGATGAAAATTCAACATTTACTCAATCAGCTTATTTATCAGATTATTTACCCCCAGCAAGAAATGATAAAACTGCATTTGTAAAAGCTTTACATAATTTAAATTTAACAGCAGCTGTTGCTAAAGAAGAATTTGAACTTGCAAAAGTTGCACAGTATTTAAATAAAGATGCAATTTTGGGAATTGATCATGATTGAAATCCAGCAATTGACTATGAAGGCGATCAAAACAGTGTTGCTGTTAAACAATATAATGAATGATGAATGAAACTCTTTTTAGATCCAAATTTAAAAGGGCAATATCCACAATGTTTTTATGATTATATTGCAGAACATAAAATTAAGTTTGAAATTCCAGTGCAAGATCTTGAATATTTGAAAAAACATAAACTTGATTTTATTGGGTGAAATTATTATCGCCCAATTTATGTATCAAAAAATGAACATCAAGATAACAAACAAAAATTTATTGCTCCACCAAGTGAATCTCATCTAAAAGAATTAACATTTGTTTATCCAAAAGATTGTGATTATACAAAATGAAATTGATTAATTGATGAATCACGTTTAGTAAGCGGTGCTATTGAATTGAGTCAACGTTATGGAAAAGATATTCCCATTATGATTATTGAAAATGGAATGGGTGATTTTGATGATAAGAGTCAATCTATGATAAAAGATTATGACAGAATTGATTATTTAAAGAGACATATTCGTGAAGTTTTAAAAGCTCGTGAATTTGTTAATATGATTGGATATTCATTATGAACTTATTGTGATATATATTCACCAAGTGGAGGTTATCGAAAAGACTATGGTTTAGTAAGTGTTAATTTTAATTCACCATTAAGAACACGAAAACCAAAATTAAGTTATGTTTGATATCAAAATGTAATTAAAAATGAAGGAAAGGAATTAGAATTTGATAAAAAATATCTAGAAAATGAATATCAAAAGATATTAGATGAATGAGATATTTTTTATCAATAAAGTAAATTATGAAAAGAAATATAGGTATATCAATTTATCCAGAACAATCAAGTTTTGAAAAAGATAAAGCATATTTAGATTTAGCCAAAAATTTTGGTTTTAAAATTTTATTTACCAGTATATTACATTTTGGCAATGATCCAGAGTTTCATCATAAATGTGAAAAGGTGTTTAAAACTATTGGTTATGCCAAAGCATTAGGTTTTTATGTTGTTTTAGATGTTGAAGAAAATTCAATGAAAAAAGCTGGAATAGAAAATGATTTATTAAAATGTAAAGAAATTGGAGTTGATTGTATTCGTCTTGATACACCACTTCGTGCATCAGAAATTGCAATGTTTACTTTTAATAAAGCAGAAATCGATATTCAATTAAATATGTCTAATAATGATCATTTAATTACAAATATTATGGATTACAAACCAATTGCTGCACGTTTAAATGGATGTCACAATTTTTATCCATTAAAAAATACAGCCTTGCCTTTACAGTTTTTTAGAGAATGTAATCAAAAATATTTAGCACATCGTTTAGAAACTTCAGCCTTTGTTGGCAGTCATATTGGTGAAATGACAACAGCAATTGGGTGAAAAGAATTGCCAACAATTGAAATTCAAAGAGATTTATCAATTAAAGCACAAGCCAAAATTCTCTTTTACAGTCAAGAAATTGATAATGTTTTAATTGGAAATGCATATGCTAGTGAAGCTGAAATGATGGAACTTGCAAAAGTTAATCGCTATGTTTTAACTTTTAATATAAAAAAAGAAAATTTTGTTACAGATGATGAGAGTGACATTATTTTAAGTACAAGTCATTATCGTCGTGGAGATATTACTGAAATGTTTATTAGATCAACAATGCCAAGAATTTATTTTAAAGATCGCGATATACAACCAAATAATAAGAAAAATAAATTTAATATTGGTGATATTGTTATTATCAATAACAATGATGAAAAATACAAAGGGGAATTACATATTATTTTACAAGATGATTTTGAAAATATAGATAATAAATATAATTATGTGGCTTCAATTAAAGCTGAAGAAAAAATCCTGTTAGATTATTTACAAGCAAATTCCCAATTTAGATTCGAGTTTGATTAATATGAGTAAAATAGAAAAACAATTTTTAATAGGGGCTTCTTTATCGGGTCCTCAAACTGAGGGTTCAATTGCTAAAAAAATTGATAGTGTAATGGATTATTGGTATAAAAATTATCAAGATGATTTTTATAATCATATTGGTCCTGAAATTACATCAAATTTTTATGTTAATTATAAAGAAGCTTTAAAAAATTTAGATAAATTAGGTTTAGAAATGTATCGTACATCAATTCAATGATCACGTATTTTTAGTGATGATAATTTAAGCCAAATTAATAATGAAGGAATTGAATTTTATAAAGCATATTTTAAAGAAATTAAAAAATACAATGTGAGATTAGTTGTTAATTTATTTCATTTTGATATGCCTATGTCACTGCAAAAAAAAGATGGTTTTTTTGATAAATTAACAATTAATAAATATGTTGAATATGCCAAAATCTGTTTTGAAAATTTCAACGATTTAGTTGATGATTGAGCGACTTTTAATGAACCAATGGCAAATGTTGAATGTCAATATTTATACGGTTTTCATTATCCAAAAGAAAAAAACTTTAAAAAATCAATTCAGATTTTTTACAATATTTTAGTTGCCCATGCAAAAGTTGTCAATTTATTTAATAGAGATTATCGCAAAGATAATCAAAAAATCACAACAATTCTAGCTTTAAATCCTGCAATTCCAAGAGATAAAAATAATCTTGAGGATGTAAAAGCTGCTCATTATTGTGATTTATTGCGCAATTATGCACAATTGGACCCAATAATTAATGGTAATTTTGATCCAGAATTAATTGTTTTCTTAAAAGAAAATAATTTTAAAATTGATTTTAACAAATCAGAGTTGGATGAAATTGCTTGTGCAAAAATTGATTATATTTCATTGAATTATTATCAACCTTCAAGAGTTAAAGCAAAAGAACAAAAAGTAGAAGTGATAAATGATATGCATGATTTATTTGATTTCTGAGATTGACCTGAAAAGCGCATTAATCCTTATCGAGGATGAGAGATTTTTCCTGAAGGTATTTACAAAATCGCCAATGTTATAAAAGAACGATATAACAATTTTGCTTGAGTAATTTCTGAAAATGGAATGGGTGTTGAAGATGAAGAACGCTTTAGAAATAAAGAAGGTTTTATTGACGATGATTATCGAATTGAATTTATTCAAGAACATTTAGAGTGAATTTATAAAGCAATTGAGGAAGGTTCAAATTGTTTTGGATATAATTTGTGAACTTTTATAGATAATTGAAGTTGATCAAATGCTTATAAAAATCGCTATGGATTTGTTGAATATAATTTAGAAACCCAAAAATATATTCTTAAAAAATCTGGTTATTGAATTAAAGAAGTAATTAAAAAGAAAAGGGGAAAATAATGAAAATAGCAATTGATATTGGTGGTATGTCAACTAAACTTTGCATTGTCAATAATTTAGAAATTGTAAAAAAAGAGATCATTGCATATGATCAATTAATTTCTGCTCCAGAGTTATATCAACTTATTGAAAAACAAATTGAAAAATTCATAAATCAATTTGATATTTCATTAATTGGTTTAGCAATTCCTGGGATTATTAATCCTCAAACTGGTGAAGTTGGGGGAATAAGTGCTATTAAGGATCGCCAAAAAGTAAATTTCAAAGTAATGTTAAAACAAAAATTTAATTTACCAGTTTATGTTGAAAATGATGCCAATTGTGCTGGAATTGCAGAAATGGTAAGTGGAGCTGGTAAGGGCAGTCAAAATGCTCTATTTATGATTGTTGGAACTGGAATTGGGGGAACAACTTTTATAAATAACAAGATTTATCATGGAAATAATTTTATGGCTGGAGAGCTTGGATGTATGTTAAACCTAATTAATCAAGAGGGTTTATATCAAAATATGAGTGAAGTTTCGGGAATGTATAGTTTAACAAATAATTTCTTTCTAAAACATAATCAAAAATTAACTGGAAGAGAAATTTATGACAATTATGATAAAGATATTAATTGTAAAGAAGCTGTTAATATTCAAATTCACAATTTGGCAAAAATTATTATTAATAGCTCATTTGTTATTGATCCTGATGTTGTTATTATTGGAGGAGCTGTAAGTAGTAATCCATTGTTTATGAAACTCCTTCAAGATGAAGTTACAAGATTATATAAATTATCAAATATGGTCTTAAATTTTACAGTTAAAGCATGTCACTTTAATAATGATGCCAATATTATTGGGGCCTCAGTTTTAAATGAAATGAATTAAAAAAAAGCAGCATTTGCTGCTTTTTTTAGCCATGTATTTTTTTATACATTTCAATCATTTCTTGTGCTAAAACCATTAATGTTTGAGTTGTTAGCATTTGATCTTCTGCATGCATAAATAATACTTTAAAATCGTGTTGAATTCCTTGAGCTTCTTGAACAACAACATCCATATGTGCATTATGTGCATTTATCATTTCTTTTTCTGCATCAGCCATTAATTGTTCTGCTTTTGCAAAGTCTTTTTCTTTTGCAGCTCTAATTGCTAGTACTGCATTTGATTTAGCCATTCCAGAATGGGTAATAATACCCATTGAAACTTCCTCTCAATTAATTTTGTTACTCATAAATAACCCTCCTCATAAATTAATTATAAGATATTTATCTTCAATATTTTAAAAATAACCAAAATTGGTATTTAAATAATTAGAGTAATATTTTTTTATTATGATTTTTATAAAGTATTGTTATATAATTTTTATGGTAAATAACCACTTTTAATCTCACTAAATTATTGCTTATTTATAGCGAACGATCAGCAATTACTTAAGTTTAGTGACATAACAAAATAAATATCAAACAAAATTTTTTATAAGAAAGGGCTTAAGAATGAAAGTTACATTGCTAGATGGACAAATTAAAAACTATGACCAACCAATGAAGGTTATAGATATAGCTGGTGATATTGCAATCAGTTTAAGAAAAAAATGTGTTGGTGCTGTTGTTAATGGTAAAGAAGTAGTACCAATAAATGCAATAATTAATCGTGATTGTAAATTGGAGTTAGTAACAGAAAGACATGAATTGTATAGAGGAGTAATTAACTACACTGCGAAAATAGTTATTTCCTTGGCAATTAAAACATTATTTCCTTTAGGAAGCGTTGCACCTCAAGTTGATGATATTCTTGGGGATGATTTTTCAGTTTACTTTGACTATCCAACTGGATTAAAACAAGAAGATTTACAAAAAATTGAAAACAGAGCAAATGAAATTATTGCTCAAGGTAGTGAATTTGTTTTTGGAGAAAAAACAGTTGATGATTACATTGAAATGTTAAAAAGAATGAATGTTAAGCAAGAATACATTGATTCAACAATTGAACAAAGTAATTCAAAATACATTAAATATGCAGTTGCTCAATTAAATGGAATACCATTTTTATCAAGATATGCTCATTTATTGAAAACTTCAGACTTATTTAGAATTGAATTAACAGGATTAAATGGTGCATACTGAGAAGGTGACGCATCAAATCCAATGATTTATCGAATTCAAGGAATTACAGATGTTAGTGAAGAACGTTTTAATAAATTAAAAGATAAATTAGAAGAAATTAAACAAAGCGATCATAAATACATCGCCAAAAAATTAGAAATTTATCATTTAGATCCATTAATTGGTCAAGGATTACCAATTTGACTGCCTAATGGAACAATTGTAAAACAAGAAATTAAAAAATATTTAATGGAAAAAGAATTTGAATATGACTTTATTCAAATTGAAACTCCAGTAATTGGAACAAGTGAACTGTACAAAACTTCAGGACACTGAGATCATTATCGTGAAGATATGTTTGCTCCAATGCAGTTACCAAAAGAAGAAATGGTCTTAAAGCCAATGAGTTGTCCACACCATATTAGTGTTTACAACTACAAACAAAGAAGCTATAAAGACTTGCCATTAAGATTTGCAGAACATGCTTTACAACATAGATATGAATCATCTGGAAGTTTAACAGGTTTGGAAAGAGTTAGAGCTATGGAACTAACAGATTCTCACATTTTTGTGAGACCAGATCAAGTTAAAGAAGAATTTATAAGATGTTTTAATCTAATTCAAGAAGTGCTTGCAACTTTTGATATTAAAGTTGATTATTTATCTTTATCTTTAAGAGATCCAAAAGATAAAGAAAAATACTTTGATGATGATAAAATGTGAAATCATGCAGAACAAGAACTTGAATCTGTACTAGAAGATTTAAAATTAGATTATAAAAAAATGGTTGGTGAAGCTGCATTTTATGGTCCAAAATTAGATATTCAAGCTAAAACAGCTTTAGGACATGAAATTACTGTTTCAACAATTCAATTAGATTTCTTGTTACCACAAAAATTTGATTTAGGATATATTGGAAAAAATGGTGAAACTTTAAGACCAATTATGATTCACAGAGGATTAGTTGGAACTTATGAAAGATTTATTTCGGTTTTACTAGAACAAACAAAAGGAGTACTGCCTTTATGATGTTCACCAAAACAAGTTGAAATTATCCCTGTAAACATTGAAACTAATTTAGAATATGCAAATGAAATTAAAGATATGTTAAAAGCATCTTTAATTAGAACTGGAATCGATTTAAAAGATGAAAGATTAAGTTACAAAATTAGAGAAGCACAAGTTTCAAAAATTCCTTATCTATTAGTTCTTGGTGAAAAAGAACAAGCTGATAGAACTGTAACTTACAGAACATATGGTAGTGAAAAACAAATTACTGTAAAAATTGAAGAATTTATTGAATTACTAAATAAAAAAATAAAACAAAAAAGTTATAACTAATTAAAGTTATAACTTTTAATATATATGGAGATATTATTATGAATGAAAAGCAATTAAAAATTCAAAATGAAATTGATAAATTAAAACAAGTTGATTTTTCATCGCTTGAACAATCACATGGATTTATGGCTGATGGGATTGTTGGGGGATTTAAATCTGCAATTCACAAAATGCATTATACATTTGTAAAACAAATCTTATTAGGAATTCTTAGTGGAATTATAATTGGATTTGGATATGTTGCATGTCTTATTGCAATGTTAGGATTACCAGAACATTGAGCTGGATTTGGAAATGTCATGTTGGGAATCTTTTTTCCAGGATGTATTATTTTAATTACCTTTTTAGGAGGAGGATTATATACTTCACATGTTGTTGCAACAATTCCTATGTTTAAAAAGACAGTCTATGTTTCAGATTACTTAAAAGGAATTTTTGGAGTAATGCTTGGAAACTTTGCTGGAACATTAATCTTTGTAATGATCTTTGCTATGGCTGGGGGATTAGATATGAAAATTAATGATATTGGTATCTTTGAAAAAGCATATGATATGGGTTTACACAAACTTTATAGATTTGAAAGTTCTAAAACATTTTCAGCAGTTGTTTTAAGTGTATTAGCAGCACTTACTTCTGGAATTTTATGTAACATTATGGTTTCTGCAACTTTACCATTAACAAGCTCAAGTAAACATCCAGTTGGGGCTTTATTTGTAATTATTTTTCCAATTACATTCTTTGCAATGAGTGGTTACCAACATGGTCCTGCAAATACATTTTTCTTTTGAAGTATGATAGTATCAAATATTTTCCCTCCAGAAATGGGTGAAAATAGTATTTTACATAATGAACCTCAAATTCTTGATGTAGTTTATTTCTTCTTTATTAATTTAATTCCAACATTTATTGGAAACTGAATTGGGGGAGCAATTTTCTTACCAGGATTATTACATTTAATTAATAAAGAATATACTGATGTATTCTTTAAAAAAGCAAGACTTGAATTTTTAGAAGAAAAAATGACAAGAATTACTACTAAATTAAATAATAAAGCTAACAAATCAACTAAAACAAGTAAATAGATTTTAAAGATTCTAAAACTGTAGTTTTAGAATCTTTTTCTATTTTCTAAACAATTAATAATTAGTATTAGAAAATTTATTAACAATTGAGTGTTTATTTTCTTTTAAATATTGATATCATATAAGTGATTGGTACATTTTTATTTAAATTTTTAAATGTATTCAAAGTTATCAAACACCAATCGGTGTTTTTTTTATAAAGGACAAATCAATATGCAAAAAACAAAGAAATTTCAATCAGAAAAAGCGTTTAGCAAAAAGAAATTTTTAGCTTCAATGAAAATGATTGGATTGGGAATTAAAAAACACCCAATCCATTTTGTGATGCTTTTTATTATCAATACAATTGATTCAGTTCTTTTTTCTTCAACAGTCATAATAGTAAATGGTCTTACAAAAGCAATTAATAATACAGTTGATCACACAAGTAGTTTTTTTGGTTTTTTCTTAACATGAGAACAATGAATTTATGTTGCATTAGTAATTTACTTGCTTTTTATTTGTTCAGAATATGCAACTAACTTTTTGTCACAATTATTTTCCAAAAAGGTTGAAATTCTTTTAAGACAAAAAGCATTGCAACATTTAGTCGAAATTGATATTAGTTATTATTCAAAAACTCAAATTGGATTAATTATGTCAAGAGTTATTAATGATACTCAGGGAGTTGGAGATGCTTTTAACGAATTTTTCTTAAATATTGTTTATATGATTTCAAGTTTAATTACAACTTTAATTATTGTCTATCAAATAGATGTACCAATGGCTGCTATTGTCACTGGATGAATGGTGTTTATGATAATTATTATTTGAGTTATTTTTATTTATTATCGTCGAGCTTTAATTACTGCAGTTGATGAAAGACAAGCAATTGATGCAGATATTACAGATCGTCTAATAAATGTACGTTTAATTAAATCTACTGGATCAGAAAATAGAGAATCACAAAGAAATATTGAACTACATAAAAAATATGATGTAAAACAAAAAAAGGTTGTTAATTTACAAGCAATTCTTGTTGTTTTTAATAATACAATGGCATGAATGTTGCCTTCAATTATGATTATTATCAGTATTTTTATGTATGAAGGGAAAATGTCATCTGGAGATTTAGCCGCATTAATTACTTCATTTACTTCAGCATGTTTTAATTTATTAACAAACTTAATGGTTTTAACAATTACTATGAGAGGGCTTACAAAAATGGCCAACTGTGTAATGAGGTTAAACTATATTTATGAAGTTGAATCAATTATTGATTTTGATAGTGATCCAAAAACAATTAAATCAATTGATAGTGTTGAATTTAAAAATGTTAGTTTTACTTATCCTGAGTCTCCAAAAAATCAAATTCTTCCCGAAATTAATATTGTGTTTGAAAAGGGAAAAAGTTATGCCTTTGTTGGCGAAACTGGTGTTGGAAAATCTACAATTGCAAAAATGCTATTAAGATTTTATGATGTCACAACAGGACAATTATTGATAAATAATATTGATATTAAAAAACTTGATTTACCAAATTATTTGTCACATGTAGGTTATGTTGAGCAAGAACCCCAAATTTTATATGGAACTGTTTTAGAAAACATTAAATATAGTCTAAGTAATGTCACTGATGAGCAAGTGATTGATGCATGTAAGAAGGCTAAATTACATAATTATATTATGGGTTTACCTGATAAATATGAAACAATTCTTGGTGAACGTGGTTTTATGTTTTCTGGAGGACAAAAACAAAGATTGGTAATTGCTCGATTATTTTTAAAAGACCCACAATTATTAATTTTAGATGAAGCCACAAGTGCTTTAGATAATATTGTTGAAAAAGAAATTCAAAAAGAATTAGATGAACTAATGAAAAATAGAACAACAATTGTTATTGCTCATCGTTTATCAACTATTAAAAACGTTGATCAAATTGTAGTATTAGAGCGCAATATTGGAATTGGTCAAATGGGTACTTTCAAGGAATTAAAAGATAAACCAGGAAGATTTCAAAAACTATATACTTATGGGCTATTAAATTAATTTTTTTTATTTTCCAAAAAGTATTTAATGGATAAAAAAATTTTCCAAAAAAACCTTAAAAATTGCCTAAAAATTATGTAAGATTAATATGTACTTAAAAAAAGGGAGGGTACAAAACATGGCTAAAGCACTAGCAATAGATTTAGGGGCAACTTCTGCTAAATGTGCATTCTTTGATAATGATCAAGTTGTAGTCAAATTTATTTTTGATACAACTAATAGAGAAAATTTATTAGAAAGAATTGCAGATGAAGCATTTATTGTTGCTAAAAAACACGATATTAAAATGGACGAATTAGATTTTGTTGGTATTGCTGTTTGTGGTATTGTTGATAATTCAACTGGAAATGTTATTTTTTCAAATAACTTAGGTTGAAGAGATTATCCTACAAAAGATGAATTAAAAAGATTATTTAAAACACAAAAAGTTATTGTTTTAAATGATGCAAAAGCAGCTACTTTTGGTGAATGAAGTAAAGGACTTAAAAAAGTTCCTTCATCAATGGCTCTATTTACAATTGGAACTGGAGTTGGAGGAGGAGCTATTTTCAACGGAGAATTAGTTTTTGGAGATAATACAGGACTTCCAAGTGAACCAGGACATGGTGGGGGATTCCAAGATAAAGTTCAATGTGGATGTGGATTAAAAGGATGTATTGAACCAATTGCATCAGCAACTGGTATCGAGAGAGCATTAATTGAAAAGGCTAAAGTTTCAAAAGGTCCACTTGCAGATAAATACGCTGAATTGGGAGAAAATTTGCATATTAAAGATGTTGCAGATTTATTTCAAGATAAAGATCCCGATGTTTTAGAAGTATTTAGTACTTCAATGGAACCATTGGCAAAAGTTATTTCAGTTTTAATTCATTTCTTTGATATTTCAATGATAGTAATTGGTGGGGGTCCTTCAAATTTAGGAAAACCATTATTAGATTTAATTAAAAACCAATTATCAAACTATGTATTACCAGACTTTTATCATAGATTAAACTTAGTTCAAGCATCACTAAGCGATTTAGTTGGAGCTTGAGGAGTTTATGAATATGGAAAAGCAAATATATAAAATTAAAGTTTTAAAACCAAACTATTAGTTTGGTTTTTTTCTTTATTTTACTAAAAAAATAATATATTATTGTATTAGTGAGGTTTTTTATGAAAAAGTTGTTAAGTATTTTATCTAGTTTTTCACTTGTTACAAGTACATCTGTTTTAACAGCAAATGTAATTGCTTGTGAGGGAAAATATTCAAAAGAAATTTACAATATTATTACATATGATGCAGCTAATTATTTTGGTGTTCCTTTATATAGCTATAATTCTTTTAAACCTGATGCAAATCGCTCTCCAGTTGATATAGGAATTGATGGATGTACATTTGGAACAATAGATGAAGATACACCTACTTGTGCATTAAATCTAGATATTATGCCAAATAATGTAGAACAAAATTTTAAATATGAAACTTGAGTTCAAATTTTAATTAAATATTTTGAAGAAGCAAGTGTTTGATTTGAAAATATTTTAAAGAACCATGAATATGAATGAAAAATTCTTATAATAAAAGATTTACAATTAATAAGTGAAACTGAAAAAAACCTACCATATGAATTGGAACTTGAAATGTTAAATATTTTATTAGATGAAATTGTAACAACTGATTTCCAATTAAATATTGCAAAACTTGCTGTATTAAAAAGAAATATTAAACTTGTTGAAGTATACAAAAATTATTTAGATTATATGGCTTCAAAACAAGAAGAATCTAATAAAGAAAGAGCAATTAATATTGCAAAACTTGATTTAATGATTGATTGAGTTAATGATGGAATGTTTAATCCATTATTTAAATTTGTATATTTAGGTCAAGCTGTTTCAAGAGGACCAAGTCAAACAAAAATCAAATTTGATGAAAGATTAATTGGATATATTGATACAGGAAGACATGGTGTTGATAGTCTTGCAGAGCGATATTTTCAAATTACTAATGAACAATGAATAGAATTATTAGACCAATTTTCATTTCCAGTTGGGGAAAATGAATATCATAAAAAATTAGAACATTATGCTATTAGCTATAATATGAGAGAAACACTTGATTTATATGCTTATGATCAAAAATTAATTGAAAAAATTCGAGAAGAAATTGGTGGTGAATAAAATGGATAAATATTTTAAATACCCTGAGGTAAATTCTATTCATTTGCAATTACTTCAAGAAAAGAAACAATATAAGGCAAATAGAGTTGAAATTAAAGAAACTTCAGCAATTTTACATACTAAAAAACATAAAGTTCGCTCAATTAAACCACAATTTCAAAAGATTTTAAAAGAAAAACAAAAAGCTTTAAAAGATGCTTTTGAAATTGAAGTAACTGGAGCAAAGTATGCTAAAAATGACATTAATCAATTGTATGCAAATTATAAGTTAAATAAAGAACAATTAAATGAAGAATATCGTCTTAAGATCATAAATAGAATAAATAAAGCAAAAGATGAAATCGAATCAGTTTCAGCTGCTAAAAAACAAATTAAAGAGAAAAATAGAGCTTTAAAAATTAAGATTAAAGAAAATAATCAATTATTAAAAACAAAATGAGAACATTATAGTACTCAAATGATTGAACAAGATAAAATTTTAAAAGAGCAATTAGTTACTTTAAAAGAAAGTGTTCATGCTTCAATCTCTAAATTTAAAAAAGAATTAAAAGATAATACTAAAACTATTGTTAGAGAATTTATTGAACAAAATCAAGATATTAAAAACGTAAAATTTTCTCTATGAAAACAATCAAATTTTAAACTTAAACCTTTTAAAAATGAGGGTCAAGCAAAAATATATGAATTAACTTTACAAATTAATCAATTAAAAATTCAGCATAGAAGTAAAGTGACAATTCAAAAGAATCGAATCAAAGATCAAAAACTTGAAATTAGATATAACAAAACAAAAGTTAATGAAGTAACATTTAAAACATTTGTTGATGGTGCAACTAAAGTATCGGGAAAAATATCTAACTGAAAATTTATGGTAGCTTTAAGAAATGGATTCTTTTCATTAATGCCAATTATCATGGTTGGTGCCGTATTTATTTTGATTAACAACATTGTTCTATCTGCTGCAAGTGGAGGACTTTTCAATTGAATTATTATGGATTTAGATTCATTAGAAATCTTAAATACTTTCAAAACAATTGGAGCAAACATTTGAAATGGTACATATGCATTTTATGCATTACTATTGGGTGGAGCTGTTGCTTATCATTTAGCTCCGTTTTATAAAGTAAATCCTTGATCTGCAGCTGTGCTTGCATTAGCATCAATTATTTGTATGAATCCAACCTTTTACACAGATATTAGTGTATTTGGAAATGCTGGTATGTTTACAGGGATTATTATTTCAATTATATCAACAGCAATTTATGGGAAAGCTGCTCAAAATGAAAATTTAAAAATCAAAATGCCTGAATCTGTTCCAGAAGGTGTTGCTAAATCATTTAATGTTCTAATTCCTTATGCAATTACATTAACAGTATTTGGATTAATGTCATTTGGAATTTATGAAATAGGTCAATTTGTAGGTGAAATCCAAATTGGAAATGAAACAAAAACATTTGCTAGTTTAAATGAATTTATTGTAGTTTTAATTCAAAAACCATTAGTTGGTGTTGTTTCTGGATTTGGTGGAATGGTTGTTATTGTTATAATTTGACAATTATTATGATCAATGGGGATTCACGCTTCAGGAGTTTTATCTGGAATTGTTGAACCAATTCAATTAAGTGGATTAATTGAAAACCAAGAAGCATTAGCACAAGGTTTAGATCCAAAATTTGTTTTCACAAACCCATTTATGAATAACTTTATTCATATTGGAGGAACTGGGGGAACAATTATGTTAATTTTTGCAATCATGGTATTTTCAAAACGTAGTGATTGAAGAGCAATGGCAAAAATGACTATAATTCCAGCATTATTCTGTGTTAACGAACCATTATTATTTGGGTTACCACTTGTATTAAATCCAGTATTATTTATTCCATTTATTTTAGGGCCATTATTAGCTGGGATGTTTGCATATTTTGCAACTATTTCAGGAATAATGAATTATTCATCTGTTATTGTTCCATGAACAACACCTCCAGTGTTGGGTGGAATTCTAACTACTAAAGACTTTTGGGCTGGATTTGTTGTGTTAATTAACTGTGGTATTTTATTTGCAGTTTATTCACCATTTGTAGTACTTGCAAATTCAATTGAGAAAAAAGAATTACTTGCAAAATACAATGTTAACACAACTCAAAACATCACAATTCAAAATAAAATAAATCAAAATTAGGAGGGTTTAAAAATATGAAAAAAGTTTTATTAGCATGTGCTGGAGGAATGAGCACATCAATCTTAGTTGGAAAAATGAGAGATATAGCATTTGAAGATGAAATCGATGTAACAATTGATGCAACTTCAGTTGCTAATGCAAAAACAATGGCTAACGACTGAGATATTGTTTTATTAGGACCACAAGTTTCATTTGAACTTGATGGAGTTAAAGAGGTTACTTCAACACCAGTATTTGTAATTAATGCAGATGATTATGGAAAAGCAAATGGACAAAAAGTTTTAGATTTTGCTTTAAGTAACTGTAAATAGTTTAAAAAATATAGAGTGTAATTAACATTTTCTTATCTACTTATTTTAAAAAAGTAAATAAGAAAATGTTAGTTGTACTCTTTTTTATTGATAAAATATACTTAGAAATGAGGCAAATATGAAAAGACAATTAGGAATATCTGTTTATCCAGAACAATCAACTTTTGAACAAGATAAAGCATATCTAGATCTTGCAAAGTCACTTGGTTATACTGTTGTATTTACAAGTGCTTTACACTTTGTTGGTAGTGAAAATGATAAACAAAAAGCTCAACAAGTATTAGAAGTTATTAAATATGCAAAATCAATTGGATTTTATACAATTTTAGATGTTGAATATGCTTCAATGAAATTAATTGGAATTAGTGTTGATGATTTATCAAAATGTGGCGAATATGGCATTGATTGCTTAAGATTGGATTCACCAAGCTTGCCTGCAGAAATAGCAACAATTACTCATAATAAAGCAAAAGTTGATATTCAATTGAATATGTCAAATAATGATAGTTTAATTGATAATGTATTTGATTTTCAACCAATTAGAGAGAGACTAAGCGGATGTCATAACTTTTATCCTTTAGAGTATACGGCTTTACCATTTGATTACTTTATTCAAGCAAATCAAAGATACTTAAAACACAGAATTCCTACAGCAGCATTTGTTGGTAGTCACATTGGAGAAATGACTACAGCAATTGGGTGAAAAGAATTGCCAACACTTGAAGAACAAAGAAACTTAGGAATTAGTCAACAAGCAAAAATTTTGTTTTATACTAATGAAATTGATACAGTGCTAATTGGAAATGCATATGCTTCAAAAGAAGAATTAATTGAATTGAGTCAAGTTGATCGCTATGAAATTACTTTTGATTTAGAATGTTATCAAGATATTAAAGATATTGAAAAGGATATCTTAAATTATGAGCATTTTAGACGTGGAGATATCACAGAATACTTTATTAGATCAACATTTAGTCGTGTTAAATTTAAAAATGACTCAGTCGAACCGAATAATATTAAAGATACTTATAATTATGGTGATGTTGTTATTGTTAATAATAATGATCCAAAATATAAAGGTGAAGTTCACATAATTTTAAAAGAAGAATTTAAAGATAAAAATAATAAATATAATTATATAGGATCAGTAAAAAGCGAAGAAAAACGTTTAATTGACTTTATCAAACCTTGAAGTCATTTCAGATTTAATCTAGTATAGGAGAAATAAATATGTTATTTGCAGCAGAACAAGAAATTAGTAAAAGTGCATACTTTTGAATGCTTGGAATAGCAATTGCTTTATTAGTATTGGCAGTTGCAGCTACTTTTTTCTTTATAAATTTTAAAAATGCTAAAAAAATGGAAAAAGATACTTTTAAAACAGTTACAGGTAAATTCAAAATCTTTAGATTTTGACAATATTATGCAATTATTATTCTGATGTTAGTAGGATATGTAGGAACATTAATATTATTGCCAATTTCAATTGAAGGTTTAATTAAAGCAGCTTAGTTGCTTTTTTTTTTTTTTTTTAATATAAGAGTGTAATAGCAAAAGTTTAGAAAATTTTGCAAAAAAATGTAAAATTTTCTAAAAGTTATAGACTAAAAGCAATAATTTTTGCTATTATTATATAGATTGATTAGAAATTTTTCTAATCAAATAGAAGGAGAACTTATAATGGCTGAAGCACAAATTCATGCAAGTAAAGAAGAAAAAAAACTTGCAAAAAAAGCTAACAGTTCATCAGGGCCAGGTGCTTGAAGTAAATTCTTGACAATGTTACAAGAATTAGGAAAAGCACTTCAATTCCCAATCGCAGTATTGCCATTTGCAGCTATCTTAAACAGATTTGGTGCATTAGGATTACAATATGCTGAAGAAGGAAGCATTGGATATTGAATATCTTTGGTTATTCAAAGACCTGGTGATGTGCCATTTGCTAACTTACCATTGTTATTTGCAATTGGTACAGCATTTGGATTAGCAAAAGATCATCGTGGAGAAGTTGCATTAGTAGGATTAATATTCTACATGGCTCTAGCTGCTTTAACTGCAGAGGGTACTTTACCACAAGCAATTTATGGTGACATATTAGGAACAGAACAAACACACTACATTTGATTAAACAAAGAAGGTGTTGAAGAGATACTAGAACTAGCATCACCTAAAGTATGATCACAATTATTTTATGTTCCACTTATGGGACAAGTTGATGGAAAAGAAGTTGTAATTGGAGCAACATATGTTTTAAATATCGGGGTACTTGGAGGTATTGTATCTGGATGTTTATCAGCATTTTTCTACAACCGTTTAAAAGAAATTAAATTACCAACAGCATTATCATTCTTCGGGGGAAGAAGATTTGTACCAATGGTTGCATTAGCAGTAGCTATTCCAACAGCAATCTTGTTTGCAATTGTATGACCTTGAATTCAATTTGGATTAATTAAATTTGGAAATGCAGTAGCAGATCCAACTAATCCAGCAATTGCAATTCCAGGAACTGCAACATATGCAATCTTAAACAGATTGTTATTACCATTTGGATTACACCAAATCTTAAACACATTCTTCTGATTCCAATTACCAATCATGGGGGATGTAATTAGTCCAATTACTGGAGAAGTTATAGAAACTGGAAAAATTGTAAACGGAGATATTAACGCATTTACGCAAGGTATCTCAAACTCAGGATTATTCCAAGGAGGATTCTTCCCAATTATGATGGGTGGATTACCAATGGCAGCTGTAGCAATGATTATGACTGCTCACAAAGAAAATAGAAAAGAAATTGCTGGATTCTTAGGAGGAGTTGCTGGAGTTTCATTCCTATCAGGAATTACAGAACCTCTAGAATTCTCATTCGTATTTATTGCACCAGTTCTTTTAGGAGTACATGCTCTATTAACTGGAATATTTATGGCAATTTCAACTGCAATGCAAATTCAAATCGGATTTGGATTTAGTGCAGGATTTATTGATTATGCAATTTCATTTGCACAATCATGAGGATTAGCAGCGCATCATGATAATCTTGCTTTAAGCAATCCATTATGAACATTAGTCTTATCTGTAGCAGCAGGAGCAACATACTACTTTGTATTCTACTTTACAATTAAAGGTATGAATCTTGCAACTCCAGGAAGAGAAGCAACTGATGGAGCTGTTATTTCATCAAATAACTCAGCACCAAAAGCCGCAAAAGCAGCTAAAGGTTCAAAATCAGAAAAATATGATAACATGGCATCAACAATTATTGAAGCTGTTGGAAAAGACAACTTTGTAAGTGTTGATAACTGTGCTACAAGACTACGTTTAGTTGTTAAAGACAATGCAATTGTAGATGACAAAAAAGTCAAAGCATCTGGAGCATTTGGTACAAAACGTTTAGGAACTGAAGGACTTCAAATTGTAATTGGACCTGATGTTGAACACGTTGCAAATGCAGTTAAAAAACAATTAAATATGTAGTAAACTAAAATAAAATGGTAAATAACCATTTTATTTTTTATTTAAGGAGAAAAAAATATGGCTTTTAATTTTGATCAAGATACAAATTGAATTTTTACATTCTGTAAAAAATGCTGAGACTTTAAAAAATTTACTTTTAAAAAACCAATTAATTTTGAAAGTGAAGATAGTTCACAGGGTATTTGTACTAGTTGTAAAAAAAGACAAAATATTAGTCTAGTTGAAGCAAGGGGGTATTATGATCATTTAAATGATCATAATGTATAGACTATGGGATGATTTGGAAAAAATCTGGAATGATGAATCATTTTGATTATTATAGTAATTTGCGTTGTAATTTATTTTGTTATTCCTTGAGAAAAAATTTACAAAAGAAAAAAAGCAAAAGAAGATATTACAAATAAACCTGGAAGTCAGCTTGAAAATAAAGAAAATCACAATTCAACTTCATCAGTACCAATGATGGGAATTTACAATTGATTTGGTAAATCACAAGCAATTAGAAACCGTTCATTAATATATGTGCAACCACAATTAGATAGTTGCGAATTATGTCGTCCATTTGAAAATGAAGTACTTTCACTAGAAGAATATGATACAAAATATATTACAATGAATGAAGCAATTTCAAAGGGATACCACCATATTGGTTGTAAACATATTGATTTAGACTATTTTCCAGGTGATACAAAAATACCAACAAAACAATTTAGTGAGCAAGAACAAATTGAAATGCACAATAAAGTATTGGGAATGTATAAATTGGAGAATGATATACGTAATTTAAATTATCGTTTAGATAATGCAAATGATAGTGAAAATCTTGAACATGAAATTGAAGTTTTAACTCAACAATTAGAAAAATATTGCCAAGAAAATAATCTTAAATTTACTTCAAAAAGATTAAAAGCTTCTATTTTAGATATTGATAAGTTTTGTTAATTTTTTTGAAAAAAACTGACATTTATAGAAAAAATAAATATATAATAATTATGGTTTAGAAGAAGAAGCGCACAAGCTCACCGCCACGTAGAGAAAGCGGTAAATGAAACTTATTTATTATCGATTTTAGATAAAGTTAAATAATTTTGAGTGTGCTCCTAATCTTTTAAGGCACACTTTTATTTTGGAGGAAGAATGGCAGACAATAGAAATGCAAAAACAGAATTTGTTAATCGTGAAATTAGAGCAAAACAAATTCTAATCATTAAAGAAGATGGTTCAAAAGAAGGACCACTAAATAAATTCGAAGCTTTAAAAATGGCAGAAGAGTTAGGTTTAGATTTACTACAAGTTGGAATGCAAGACAATACAACAGCAATTGCAAAAATATTGGATTTTGGTAAATTTAAATATGAACAAAAAAGAAAACAACGTGAAAACAAAAAACATCAAGTTAAAGTTGAAAACAAAGAAATCAGATTAACTGTTGGTATTGGTGATCACGATATGGATACAAAAGCTAGAAAAGCAAGAGAATTTTTAGAAGCCGGAGATAGAGTAAAAATTTCTTTAAAATTTAAAGGAAGAGAAATTGCTTACCAACAATTTGGTTTAGAAACTTTAAATAAATTTTATACAAAGATAGAAGATATTGCTAAAGTTGAAAAAGAAGCAAAATTAAATACTCGTTTCTTAGATATGTATGTAGTGCCTAAAAAAGGTTAATTATTTAAAGGGAGGAAAAGTTATGCCAAAAATGAAAACAAAAAGCTCTTTAGCAAAAAGAGTTAAAAAAACAGGATCTGGTAAACTAAAAAGAGGTCACGCTTATAGATCTCACTTAGCACAAAACAAAACCACAAAACAAAAAAGACATCTTAAAAAATCTTCATTTGTATCAGCTGGAGACATGAAACGTCTAAAAGGATTATTACAAAACTAAAAGGTAGGTAGGAAATTATGGCAAGAGTTAAATTTGGAAAAGTAACAAGAGCAAGAAGAAAACGTTGAATCAAAAGAGCAAAAGGATACTACGGAACAAAGAAAGCAAATTACAAAAAAGCTCATGAACAAGTTGTACGTTCAATGCATTATGCATTTGTTGGACGTAAATTAAGAAAACGTGACTTTAGAAAATTATGAATTGTACGTATTAATGCTGCTGTTAGACCTTTAGGATTAAGCTATTCAAAATTTATGAATGGTGTAAAATTAGCTGGTATCGATATCAACAGAAAAATGCTATCAGAATTAGCAATTCATGAACCAAAACAATTTGAATTAATTGTTGAGGCTTCAAAAAAAGCTTTAAGCGCTAAAAAATAAGATGTTTAAATAATAAGACAAAGATAATTCTTTGTCTTTTTTATAATTTAAAGCTCTAAAAAATATCAATTTTTGTTTACAATAATATGTATGAGAGGAAGAACAAATGGCAAAACTAAGGAACGGGATTGTTGAGTTTGAAAAAAATGATGTAGAAGCAGGTTGAAATAATGCACCAAGTTTGGTTAATAAACCAGAAAATGAATATCGCATGTGTTATATTTGTAAATTTCACATGATTAAAGATGAATTTGATAATGAATTAATGGGTCAATTTGGATGGGTTGTTGACATTATTAATTTAAAAACAATGGATTTTATTGCAAATAATTTTATAGCAGTACATCCTCAATGTATTGATTTTCGACCAAAAGCAGATTGCACAAAAATTATTAAAAAAGTTAAATCAATGCAATGAAAATTTGATGAGGATGCATTTAAATAAGTTTAATCAATTTTAAAAATTAAAGTATAATTAAAATATTGAAAGGACTGATCAGAAAAAATGATAAATGTAGGTCAATCTAATCGAAAAATAACAAAAATAGTTGCGGGTAGTTTAATGCTATTAACAATTTTTTTAATTTTTATTAGATTATTTTTTAGTGGGCTTGGTACTTATGGTAGATGGAATCAATGAGATTATGCTCGTGATCCAAATACTGGAAGTGTCATTGAAGATGGGGGATATCAATCTGCAGGGTTTGATATGCTCTATGTAATACTGTTATTTTTTAGTTATTTTGGAGTTGTCATCACAACAATAACAGCTCTATGATTTTTTGTTTTGGCATTTTTTGATAAAACAAATGTTCATACAAATAAATTCACAAAATATACAAGTGGATTAGCAATTACAGTATGAAATTTAACAAGTATGGTAGTATTTTTATTTATATTACTACCAACAAGTGTAAAAGATGGTTCATTTGATGGAACAAATATGGATCCTTCATGATGAATTTCAAATTTGATTCTATATGTGGTAATTCCATTATTTACATTTGTGTTCTTTGCTTTCTATTATGAGGGTAGAACAAACATGAAATTGGTTGATGTTTTTAAAATAAAACAAATTATGAGCATCTTATTATTGCCAATTATTTATTTTGCATTAATTAGTGCAAAATCATACTTACTATATTCAACATATGTAAGCGAATATGCAGATAAATATGCAAATATTATTAGTTTATGAGTATATCCATTCTTAAACTTTAATCAAACAACAATGGGATTAAATTCTGGAATTATATTTGCAATAGTTATAATCATAGCATTAGTTTCACTTATGGGTTTAAGTACAGGATTACTTGCTTTAACTTTAAA